>JAJBSY010000050.1 GCA_020861205.1 Deltaproteobacteria bacterium
GGGAGATCGAGTTGAAAATTCCGCCGGGCAGCGGCAGTTCCAAGAAATTCCGTTTGCGGGGCAAGGGTCTCGGCTCGGGAACCGGCAAGGGCGACCAGTTCGTGCGCCTTGCCATCGTGATGCCGCCCAAGCTGACGGACGAGGAAAAGGAACTCTGGGAAAAGCTGCGCGATATAGCCTCGTTCAACCCCAGATAACAATAAAAGAGAGGATGATCGGGGCTTCCGCCCAAAGCCGGAGCGCCGTCACAAGCGGCGACCGGAACCGAGAAAGGAAGGCTTCGACGCCATACCGGCAAAGGAGAATCCACCATGGATCTGAAAAAATTCACTGAAAAATCCCAACAGGCTGTTGCCGACGCGCAGACGATCGCCCTGCGCATGGGCCACCAGCAAGTTGACGTTGAACACATGGCCCTTGCCCTGGTCGAGCAGGAGGGGGGACTTGCCCCGCGCCTTCTGGAACGGGCGGGCGTGGATGTTTCCCGTTACACGGCGGATATCATCGACGCCTTGTCCAAGAAGCCCTCGGTAAGCGGCCCGGGGGCGGATTCGTCCTCTCTCGCGGCCACCAACCGCCTGCACCAGGTATTGATTCGCGCGCATGACGCGGCCAAACGCATGAAAGACGAGTTCGTCAGCGTGGAGCATATCCTGTACGAGATCGCGTCGGAACCCGCTTCCACGCCCATCGGCGGGGTTAACCGCAAGAACGGCCTCACCCCGGACAAGGTTCTCACGGCCATGTCCGAGGTGCGCGGCAACCAGCGTGTCACCAGCCAGAACCCGGAAGACACCTACGAGGCGCTGGAAAAGTTCGGCCGCGATCTGGTCGAGGAAGCGCGCAAGGGCAAGCTCGACCCGGTTATCGGGCGCGATGCGGAAATCAGGCGCTGCATCCGCATCCTTTCCCGCCGCACCAAGAACAACCCGGTCCTGGTCGGGGAGGCCGGTGTGGGCAAGACCGCCATCGTGGAAGGCCTGGCCCACCGTATCTTGCAGGGCGACGTACCCGAAGGCCTGCGGGACAAAAAACTCTTCGCCCTGGACATGGGCGCGCTCATCGCCGGAGCCAAGTACCGCGGCGAATTTGAAGAACGGCTGAAAGCCGTGCTCAAGGAAGTGGAGGACGCCGAAGGCGGCATCCTGCTGTTCATCGACGAGCTGCATACCATCGTGGGGGCGGGCAGGACGGACGGCGCCATGGACGCCAGCAACATCCTCAAGCCCATGCTCGCGCGCGGCGTGTTGCACTGTATCGGCGCGACCACGCTCGACGAGTACAGGAAGTATATCGAAAAGGACCCGGCCCTGGAACGCCGCTTCCAGCCCCTGCTGGTCGAGGAACCGTCCGTCGAGGACGCCGTATCCATCCTGCGCGGGCTGAAGGAGCGGTTCGAGGTGCACCACGGCGTGCGCATCGCTGACGCGGCCATCATCGAGGCCGTGACGCTTTCATCCCGCTACATCACGGACCGGCAGCTTCCGGACAAGGCCATTGACCTTATCGACGAGGCGGCCGCCATGATCCGCACGGAGATCGACTCCCTCCCCACGGAGCTCGACGAGGTCAACCGCAAGATCATGCAGCTTGAAATCGAGCGCGAAGCGCTGCGGGCCGAAACGGACAAGGCTTCCCACGAGCGCCTCGAGCGGCTGGAGAACGAACTCGCGGATATCCGCTCGAACCAGGCCACATTGCTGGCCCAGTGGGAAAAGGAAAAGGGCGGCATCAACGCGATCCGCAACCTAAAGGAAGAGATCGAGAAAACCCGCCGCCTCATTGACGAGGCCCAGCGCCGGTACGACCTCAACAAGGTGGCGGAACTGCAGTACTCCACCCTGCCGGGGCTTGAAAAACAGCTGGCCGAAGCTGAAAGCGCGGCCGAGCGGGAAGGCGGCGGCCCGCGCCTTTTGAAAGAAGACGTCGGCCCCGACGATGTGGCCGAAATCGTGGCCCGCTGGACGGGCATCCCGGTTACGCGCCTGCTGGAATCCGAGCGCGAGAAACTGCTGCGCCTGCCGGAGGAACTGCACCGCCGCGTCGTCGGGCAGGAAGAAGCGGTCACCGCCGTGGCCGAAGCGGTTCTGCGGGCCAGGGCGGGCCTTTCCGACCCCTCACGGCCGCAGGGTTCCTTCATCTTCCTCGGCCCCACCGGTGTGGGCAAGACCGAGCTGTGCAAGGCCCTGGCCGAAGCGTTGTTCGACAGCGAAGAGAACATGGTCCGCCTCGACATGAGCGAGTATATGGAAAAACACGCGGTCTCCCGTCTTATCGGCGCCCCTCCGGGATACGTGGGTTACGACGAGGGCGGCCAACTGACGGAGGCCGTGCGGCGCAAACCGTACAGCGTGGTGCTGCTTGACGAGATCGAGAAGGCGCACGGCGACGTGTTCAACACCTTCCTCCAGATTCTCGATGACGGGCGGCTTACGGACAGCCAGGGACGAACCGTGGACTTCCGCAACACGATCATCATCATGACGTCCAATATCGGGTCCGCCCGGCTGCTGGAAGGCATCGACGCGAACGGGGAATTCGGCCCGGGCGTGCGCGAGAACGTCATGGACGAACTGCGCCATCATTTCCGGCCGGAGTTCCTCAACCGCGTGGACGAGACGGTGCTGTTCCGCCCGTTGCAGCGCGCGCAGATCAAGTCCATCGTGTACCTGCTGCTGGGAGACCTGCAAAAACGTCTGGCCGAGCGCAAGATCACGCTGGAACTTACCGACGAAGCCGCGTCCTTCATCGCGGATAAGTACAATGATACGGTTTAAGTCGCTCGTAATATTCGGAGTTTACTTCAGAGGCTGA
>JAJBSY010000215.1 GCA_020861205.1 Deltaproteobacteria bacterium
ACGCTCTCGGCTGCGCGATCTGCCACTGCAATATGCGCCGTATGCAACGGCTTGCCGGAATATAGCGCCGGCTCGCCATGCCGGGTCGCCGGATGGAGGCGGGGTTCGTCCGTTGGGGACGCGAACGCGAAAATGCGTCGGGGCGGGACGGTATGGCCGTCCGGCAAGACGCGCGACGGGGTAGCTGATGATCGCCTATATAGAAGGAAGGCTTGCCGAGATCATGGAAGACGCCTGCCTCCTGGTGACGGCCGGGGGCGTCGGGTACGAGGTAGCCATGCCCGGGCATTTCCTCTCCCGTCTTCCGGGCCGGGGCGAGCAGGTCTTTTGCTACACGGTGACCGTCGTCCGCGAAGACGCGTTGGAACTGTATGGCTTTGCGACGTGGGACGAGCGGCAGACGTTCATAACCCTCACCAGCATCTCGCGCATCGGCGCCAAAACCGCCTTGTCCATACTGACCGTGTTCCGGCCCGACGAATTGCGGGAGCTGGTCGCCGGGGATGATGTCGCCGCGCTCACCCGCGTGCCGGGCATCGGCAAAAAAACGGCGCAACAGCTGTTTCTGGAATTGAAATACAAGCTCAAGATGGACGGTTCCGCGGGATTGCCTTCCATGGCGCTCGGGGCGGGGAATTCCGTGGCCGTGGACGGCGTGGCCGGCCTGGTCAACCTGGGGTATGCGGAGGACGAAGCGGCCCGCGTGGTCAAGGACGTGCTCAAGGACGAGCCGGATTTGGACGTGAGCGGCCTGCTGAGGGCGGCGTTAAAAGCATTGGGTAAGGGCAGGGCATGATCAGCGACGATCCTTTCGGCCCCTTTCCGGCCGGTAACCATGAGGGCGGGGATGTGGACACATCCCGCGCGGACGATTCCGTACGTCCCGCGACTCTCGACGATTTTATCGGGCACGACGATTTGCGGGCGAATCTGCGCGTTTACCTGCAAGCCGCCAAAGAACGCGGCAAGGCCTTGGACCATACCCTTTTTTTCGGCAATCCCGGTCTCGGCAAGACGACCCTGGCCCAGATCATGGCCAGCGAGCTGGGGGTCAACATGGTTTCGACCTCCGGGCCGGTATTGGAGCGAAGCGGCGATCTGGCGGCCATCCTGACGAACCTTTCCCGCAACGATATTCTTTTTGTGGACGAAATCCACCGTCTGCCGATTTCCGTCGAGGAAGTGCTGTACCCGGCGATGGAGGATTTCAAGCTCGACCTCGTCATCGGCCAGGGGCCGGGGGCCAGGACCGTTAAAATCGACGTGGAGCCGTTTACCCTGGTGGGCGCGACCACCCGGTACGGGCTTTTGTCCTCGCCGCTTCGCGACCGGTTCGGCATAACCCTGCGGCTGGAGTTTTACTCCCCCGAGGAACTGGCGCGCATCGTCATGCGGACCTCGCGCATCCTGAACGTGCCGGTGACGGGCGAAGGGGCGTTCGAGATCGGCCGCCGCTCGCGCGGGACTCCGCGCATAGCCAACCGGCTGTTGCGCCGGGTGCGTGACTTTTGCACCGTGCACGGCCGGAAGAGCGTGGGCGCGGAAGAGGCCGGCCACGCCTTGTCCCGGATGGATGTCGATGACGCCGGGCTGGACCAGCTGGACAGGAAGCTCCTGTCCGTGATTATCGAACATTACGGCGGCGGTCCTGTCGGTTTGAAAACGCTGGCTGTCGCGTGCTCCGAGGATGTCCGCACCATCGAGGACATCTATGAGCCCTACCTCATCCAATGCGGGTTCCTGAAACGCACGCCCAAAGGGCGGGTTGCCACGTCCAAGGCTTACCGTCATATGAACTTGTTAGGCTAACCAAGGAATACAGCCGTAATAATTTCTCTCACCAACCGAGCGGGTTAGCGACGGGTGGGAGAACGCGAGGATACGTCCATGCCTGAAACGACGATGCGGGTCGCCTTGCTGGCCCATACGCCCGAACCCCTGGCTCTCATTTACGCCGCCTTCCGGCAATGCTACCACGCCGGGTTCGTGGCCGACATGTGGCCCAAACTTCTCGCCGGAGAGATTTCTTTTGCCAGGCAGGGATCGTTCGTGGAGTCCGTTATGGAATCGGGGCATGTAAGTCCGATCGAGCATGTAAGCTTCACGTTCGCCGTTTCCGGCGTCTCCAGGGCCTTGACGCACCAATTGGTGCGGCATCGGATCGCGTCTTATTCGCAGCAAAGCCAGCGCTATGTGGACGGGAGCGAGTTCGAGCACGTCCTGCCGCCTGCCATTGCGCACGATGCCCAAGCTCGGCAACGGTTTCTCGCCTGTATGGAGGAGATCGGCAACGCCTACCGGGATATCAAGGCCATCCTGGAAAGGAACGGCAGAACGGGGTCATCCGCCAACGAGGATGCGCGGTTCGTCCTGCCCCAGGCGGCGGCCAGCCGGATTGTGGTCACCATGAACTGCCGGAGCCTACTGAATTTCTTCGAGCATCGCTGCTGCGTGCGCGCCCAGTGGGAGATCCGGGCATTGGCGGACAAGATGCTCGACCTCTGCCGTGATGTCCTTCCCGTGGTTTTTCGCCATGCCGGAGCGCCTTGCGAACGCCTTGGTTTTTGTCCCGAAGGTGAAAAGTTCACCTGCGGGCGGTATCCACTCCCTGATAAATAGGAATTTTTGCTGTTTTTGGGGAATCTTCGAGCATGTCGTTGAAAAGTCACGATATGCTTTTTTGTATTGCAAAATAATGACGGGATTTGTTTGTTTTCTCCGGCAAGGGAAAATTAGAGTCATGTGAGTATTGCCCCCCTTTGGGGTCGGTTGAGCTATTCCTCGTTTTTTGGATAAGTTATGCTGGAA
>JAJBSY010000238.1 GCA_020861205.1 Deltaproteobacteria bacterium
CTGCGGACGGGCCTCGGGGCAGATAACTTCGGCCATCAGACTGCCGCCGAAAGCGGGCCGGATCTGGACGAGCAACCCGTCCTCGCCGAGGCGCAGGGCCGTGCAGTCCGCCGTCAGCCCGGTCCGCAGCCGGGCGGCCACCTGCGGGGCGATCGAGCGGCCGCGGACGGTCGCGGGCATCAGGATGATTTCCGGCGCATACCGTCTCGCGGCGAACGCCACGGCCATGGCGAAAACGCCGTCGTCGGCCGGAGGCGAGGCTGACCGGATCAGGTAGACCTTGTCCGCCCCGGCCGCGAACAAGAGGCCGGTTTCGCTCTCTGCTTCCCCGTCGAACAAGACGGCGGCGACGCAAGCCTTTTTTTGCGCCGCCAGGCGGGCAGCTTCGCCGGTCAGCTCAAGGCAGGAGCCTGGAACTTTTCCCTCGCGGGTTTCGCACACGACCCAGATTTCGTCCCCGGTAAAACGCCCGCTCATGGCGCCTGTTCCTCCAGGACCAGCCGGACGGCCTCGGCTATGGCGGCCGCGCCGCTTTCGGGAGAGGTAAGGAGGACGCCCGCGCGGGGCTGCTCCTCATGGACGGCGGTCTTGCGGACGCGTGTCGGCGACCCTTGCCGGCCGAATACGAAAGCGTCGCCCGAACCGTCGTCCAAATTCCCCTCAAAATCACCGCTCAAATCGTGGAGGGAGAGCGTGGTCACCGGAATTTCCAGGGCCCGGCGCATGGTTGCGATGCTGCCCATGCGCGGATACGCGATTCCTTCCACGCCGTCGCAGCAGGTCAGGAGGCAGGGAAAGCCAGCGCTGTGGATCTCCCAACGGTCTTCCAGCAGCCGTCCGCATTCGATGCGCGCTTCCGATACAGACTCCAGTCTCGCGACATTGGTCAGGCAGGGCATATCCAGCATGACGGCGAGTTCCGGGCCGACCTGGCCCGTTTCGCCGTCAATGGCGCGCCTTCCGCAGAGCACGAGATCCGCGCCGCCGATATGGCGGATGGCCCGGCTCAGAATCGAGGCCGTGGCAAAGGTGTCGGATCCGCCAAAAGCCGGGTCGCTGACGCAAAACAGCCTGTCCGCGCCGAGAGCGGCCGCGGCGGGCAGCATTTTGGCGGCAAAGGGCTTGCCCATGGTCAGGGCGGTTACCTCGGCCCCCAGCCGGTCCTTGATCGCAAGCGCCAGCGCGAGCGCATAGGAGTCGGCGGGGTTGAGCATCTGCTTGCGCTCTTCGCGGACCACCGTATTGCTCGCCCGGTCAAACCGGGCGTCTTCCGGCACCTGCTTCAGACACGCGACGATTCTCATGCGAAAGCCCGTTCAGGATTGCAGGGCGTGTATCTCGTGGTACACGGGCTGAAGCGCCTGTTGGATCTTTTTATAGAGCGCGAAATATTTCCGGTATTGCTCATGGTTTTTCATGTCCGGCCGCGACACGCCCATGATGGTGACGCAGCGGTCCGCCGCCTCCGTGGGGTCGCGGAACGTGCCCGTCGCCACGGCGGCGAACATGGCCGCGCCGAAAGAGGAATCATCCACCTCGGCCTTGGCGATGGGCACGCCGAGCACGTCGCAGAGAATGCCGCGCCACATCGGGCTTTGGGCTCCGCCCCCGATGCCGCGTATATCGCCGGAAAGGGGCATGTCGCGCTCCCGGATGGCATTGAGACACTCCAGCAGGGAATAGGCGACGCCTTCCATGACCGCTCGCGCGAAATGGCCTTTGCCGTGTTTCATGCTCGCGCCCACGAAGCTGGCCCGGAGAAAGGGGTCGCGGTAGGGGACGAATTCGCCGAGCAGATAGGGGTGATAAAAAAGGCCTTCCGCGCCCAGCGGCACGGCCGACGCCTCGCGGTTCAGGAGGTCGTAGGCGCTTTCCTTCCCGCCGGTCAGCTTGCTTTGTTCCGATTCGTACCGGCCGAACGTGTCCTTGAACCAACGGTAGGAGGAGGCGCAGGAACGGGTGCCCGTGCCGGGATACCAGAGCCCTTCCACCACATGGCGGTAGTTGACCAGCAAGGGATCCGGATACGCCTTTTCCGTCATGACGCAGACCCTGCCCGCCGTAGCCATTTTGACGGTCATCTGCCCCGGCCGGACGGCTCCGGCGGCGAACACTTCCAGGGCCGTGTCCGAAGCGCCCGCGACGACCAGGGTATCCCGGCTCAGACCGCTTTGCTCCGCCATTTCCGGGCACACGGTCCCGATGATGTCGGTGGGTTTGACGACCTTAGGCAGGTCGGCGGGCGTAAAGCCGATCATGGCGCAAAGTTCGGGGTCCCATTCACTGGTTTCGGCGTCCAGGAGCATGGAGCCGAGGGCGTCGATATAATCCGAGCAGTACACGGGACAAATGCGGTAGCGCAAGTAGTCCTTGGCGAACAATATCCGCTTGGTCTTCCTGTATATTTCCGGCTCGTTCCGGATAACCCATTGGATTTGCGGCAGGGTCCACATCGGTTCCGGGTAATTGTAACACTTGGCGAAAATGGCATCCCCGTGGTCGCGCTGCAAGGCCGCCGTTTCGGCGGTGCTCCGCTGGTCCGTCCAGAAAATGACGTTCCGCACGGGTCGGAATTCCTCGTCCAGCAGCACGCAGGTATGGGTGGCGGAAGAGGGGCACAGCGCTTTGATGTCCCTGGCGTCGATGCCGGTATCGCCCACAAGCTGCCGGAATGACGCCACAAAGCCGCTGACCCAGCTTTCCGGGTCTTGTTCCGCCCAGCCGACGCGCGGATAGAACGTTTCGTATTCCCGGCTCGATGTCGCCACGATAGTCCCGTTTTGACCCTGCTCGCCGAAAACGGGAC
>JAJBSY010000116.1 GCA_020861205.1 Deltaproteobacteria bacterium
CGACCGACATCGCGTAGGAGAACGCGAGGGAGTTGCCGGCAGGGGGGACATCCGCTAGCTCTTGCAGGAAGGCGGCCGGCAGGGGGGCGGTCGCGATGGGTTCTGTTTGGTCGGCCATAAGCAAGACCTCGGTATTGCAATGAGAAGGGGCAACGGACGGAGGGGACGCTCCGCCCGTTGCCGCCGGGATTAGTATTTGTTGATGGCCCAGACAACGCGGCCGAGGATGGCATCGCCGAGAGTTTCAAGCGGCAGGGTGACTTCGGGGTGGCACGGGTTTTCCGTGCGCAGGATGGCTTGCGATCGTGCGCTGTCCGGAAACACGCGTTTGATGCCCACCCCCTCATAAGGGAGGTTCACGGCGTAGAGTTCCCCGGAAACGATCTGTTTCTGCGTGGTATCGACCCCGATATGCGCGCCCTTGCGGAGCAAGGGTTCCATCCCGGTACTGTCCAGCAGAAAGACCTTTATGCCGTCTCCGGCCAGGGACAGGGGAACGCTCAGTTTACCCACGACCTTGTGCCCGACGCCGTCTTGCTCTCCCGCACAGGGTTGCATGCAAAATACGCTCATAACGGAGTTTTTGGCATTCAGATCGGTATAGAGGGTAGCCTCTTCCCTGGCCGCCAGGGCGGGCTCCGCATCCACGGGAGCGTACCCGGTCTCCGTCCTGAGGTACATCGGGCCCGTTCCTTTTTTTATCCAGTCGGGGTTCAGCCCGAAACGCTCAAAGAGCTTCATGCACCAGTCGGAGGGAACGGAATTGCGCCGCTTGGCATCGGAAATGCTGGACTGCCGTATGTCAAGCACGTTCGCCAGTTCGATCTGGGTCCGTGTCCGGGTGGCAAGCTTTATACGTTCAAAGATTTCATCAAAATTCGACACAGGATTAACTCCTCACGCCAGGACATAAAACGAGTGCCCCGGTGCTGTTGGTATTTATCACAGGACGCACAAAACCTTGCAACCTGTGACAGCTACCAAGTAAGACCGAATTCCTAGTAATCAAGTAGGGTATAAATGATTTCTTGTCTTTGCAGAAGAAACCACATGAACGCAATAGATTACTGTATCCGACGTAAAAAGCGTAAAAAAGCGTCGTCTGGGTTCAGGACAAGGCGTGTTTTCCCCCCCAAGGATTTTTTGTACGCCTCGAGACTGCGTGAAAACTCAAAGAAATCGGGTGATTGCGAAATTGCTTCTGCAAAAATCCGGATGGATTCCGCCTCCCCTTCACCGCGCAGAATAGCGCTTTTCTTTTGCGCTTCGGCCAGCAGGATAGCCCTGTCGCGGTCAGCGGTGGAACGGATAATGGTTGCTTCTTTCTCCCCTTCGGACCGGTATTCTTTTGCCTGGCGTTCGCGTTCAGCCGTCATGCGGCTGAATATGGCCCGCTGGTTTTCCGCCGGCAGATCGGTACGCTTGATCCGGACGTCCACAACGCGAACGCCGTATTCCTTGATGAGGCTGTTGGCCTGGTCCATGACTTTCTGCATGATCTCCTGGCGTTTGGTGGAAACGACCTCGGTAAGGTCATAGGTGCCTACCACGACGCGAAGTTCGGAATAAATAATGTCGTCCAGGCGCGATTGAGCGTTGGGAATGGTCCGCAGGCGTTGGTAGAAGACAAGCGGATCGAGAATACGCCAGCGGGCGTAGTTGTCCAGGATGATGACCTTCTTGTCCTTGGTCAGCGCTTCGGCGGTACGCGCGTCATAGTTCAGGATGCGCGAATCGAAGTACAGGACGTTCTGGATGAAGGGGAGCTTGAAATGCAGGCCGGGCCCCAGCGCTTCCCCCACGGGCTTGCCAAGCTGGAGGATGATCGCCTTCTCGGTCTGGTGCACGGTAAACATGCATTGCAGCAACAGGAGTATGACCAGGAACGCTATGGTGATAAGGGAAAATGCTTTCTTGCTCATTTCTTTTCCCCGTTTTGCGTCTTTGGCTGCGCCTGGGGCGCCGGGGACGGGGCGGATCCCTGCATGGCGCCGCCGAGAGGCAGGATGGGCAGGGTGTTGCCGCCGGTTTCCTTCGGCAGGATGATTTTTTCAATACCGGCAGCGCTCAGGATGGATTCCATGGCTTCGATGTACATCCGCTTCTTGGTCACGTCCTGCGCCTTGTTGTATTCGGCAAGGACGGCGAGAAAGCGTTCGCCTTCCCCCTGGGCGCGCCGGATGGCGGTTTCCTTGTAGGCTTCCGCCTCGTTGATGATCCGGGCGGACTGGCCCTGGGCTTCGGGGATCAGTTGGTTGCGGTAGGCGTCGGCCAGGTTGGTGGAGCGCACCTTGTCTTCGCGGGCCGAGGCCACGTCGCGGAAGGCGGTCATGACTTCCTTGGGCACATGCACGTCCTGCATCTGCACGGCAAGGACGGAAATGCCCGCGTCGTACCGGTCGAGGATGCTTTGCAGCAGTTGCTGGGTTTCCATCTGGATCTCGACCTTGCCCTCGGTAAGGGCGGCGTCGATTTTACTCTTGCCGATGGCTTCGCGCATGGCGGCTTCCCCGGCGCTTTTCACGGTTTCGTGCTGGCGGGCAAGGTTGAAGAGAAACTTGCGCGAATCGGCTATCCGGTACTGGATGATGAATTGCACGGTGACGATGTTTTCGTCGCTGGTCAGCATGGAGGCCTCCTCGGGGACGGCCCTGACCTGGCTCTGCACGCTGCTCACGTTCGGCGGCGACCGGAAGCCCACCTCGATGCGCTGTACCTGCGTCACCTTCGGCGTGATGTGCGACTCGATGGGATAGGGCAGCCGGATGTGCGGGCCGGGCGCCACGGTCCGGTCATATTT
>JAJBSY010000355.1 GCA_020861205.1 Deltaproteobacteria bacterium
TCGCCGCTCGACCGTGGGCAAAACATACCGGCCGGTCCTTTGCGGCATCACGGGCATGACAGGGTCCTTGACCACACCCGCGACGTCATGAACGCGATCGCGGCCATGCCGCTCCCCCCGGCCGAACGCCCCCTGGCCGTCTGGATGGGATTGTGCCACGATCTCGGCAAGGCGGAAACGGAGCCGGAAAAACTGCCGCGCCACATCGGCCATGAATCGCGGGGCGCGGTTCTGGCGCGGGAACTGTCACGGCGGTTGCGTCTCCCGAGGCTATGGGAAAAAGCCGGGAGCCTTGCCGCGTCCTTGCACATGAAGGCGGGCCAGTACCCTCTTCTGAGGCCGGGAACCAAGGTTGACCTCTTGCAGACCCTTGCCGCGAGCCGGCTTGCCGACCCGTTCATCGCCCTGGTAGTCGCGGATTCCGGCGAACCGCCGTTGCGGAATCAGCTACAGAGGGACTTGGAAACCATTCTTACGGTTTCATTGCCCGAAAAATGGCGCGGCAGGGGACGGGAATCCGCCGCCGAGTTACGCCGCCTGCGCATCACGGCATTACAACGCTTCGCTGCCGGGAAGGAATTGGACCCATAGCTTCCGGCTGCGCGGCCCGTCCCATTCGCAATAATATACCCCCTGCCAGGTGCCCAGCTGTATGGCGCCGTCCTCCACGATCAGCATGACATGCGGCCCGAAAAGGCTCGTTTTGATATGGGAGTCGCTGTTGCCTTCCATGTGCCGGAAACCGCCCTGTTGCGGCACCAGCGTATTCATGAAGCGCGTCATGTCGCGCTGCACGTCGGGGTCCGCGTTTTCGTTGACGGTCAGCCCGGCTGTCGTGTGCGGGCAATACACCAGCAAGGCCCCCGTGCGCCATTTTTCCTTTTCCACAAGCCGCTGGAGCTGCGCGGTGACCGGAATCATTTCGGCGCGGGAGGTTGTTCGGATCGCTATCGTTTTCATGGCTATCCTCGTTTTTTCGCTTATGGGCTGTTCAAGATTCTCCATGTATCCCCTTGGAAGGCCATTATCAATTGATGCCGTAAAGGGCCGGTCACGGGCGACAGCGGCCCGCACAACGGCCCCGCCACGGCGGAAAGAACAAGCCCCCGCTTCAAACGAGAAACGGGGGCTCCACGTCATGGGGGTACCCAAGGTTATACCAACAACGGAACGATGAGCAGGGCCACGATGTTGATGATCTTGATAAGCGGGTTGATGGCGGGACCTGCGGTATCCTTGTAGGGGTCGCCAACCGTGTCGCCGGTTACGGAAGCTTTGTGCGTATCGGAACCTTTGCCGCCGAAGTTGTCGTCTTCGATGTACTTCTTGGCGTTGTCCCAGGCGCCGCCGCCGGTGGTCATGGACACGGCAACGAAGATACCCGTAACGATGGACCCCATGAGCACGCCGCCCAATGCCTGGACGCCCGCGTCCGGACCCATGAGCCAGCGAATGCCGAGGCCGACCGCGATGGGCACGAGAACGGGCAGGATGGAGGGAACGATCATTTCCTTGATCGCAGCCTGGGTCAGCATGTCAACGGTTCGGGAATAGTCGGGCTTGGCCGTGCCTTCCATGATCCCGGGAATTTCGCGAAACTGGCGGCGTACCTCGTTCACGACGGAACCGGCGGCGCGGCCAACGGCTTCCATGGCCATGGCGCCGAAGATGTAGGGCACCATGCCGCCGATGAACAGGCCGATGATGACGGCCGGATTGGAGAGGTCGAAGCTGATATGGCGGCCGGCTGCCTCGATGGCGTGGGTGTAGTCGGCGAAAAGCACCAGGGCGGCCAGACCGGCGGAGCCGATGGCGTAGCCCTTGGTCACGGCCTTGGTGGTGTTGCCCACCGCGTCCAGGGGGTCGGTGACCGCGCGGACGGCGTCGGGAAGCTCGGCCATCTCCGCGATGCCGCCGGCGTTGTCCGTAATGGGACCGTAAGCGTCAATGGCCACGATGATGCCGGTCATGGACAGCATGGCCGTCGCGGCGATGGCTATGCCGTACAGGCCCGCGAGCATGTACGCGGCGTAGATGCTGAAGCAGACGGCGAGCACCGGCAGCGCGGTGGAACGCATGGACAGTGCCAGGCCGGCGATGATGTTGGTGGCGTGCCCCGTCTGGGATGCTTCGGCGACGCCGCGAACCGGTTTGAATTCGGTGGAGGTGTAAAATTCGGTGATCCAGACCAGAAGCCCGGTCAGAACGAGGCCGATCAGGGCGGACGCGTAAAGTCTGGTATGCGCGCCGGCGGCGAGATTCATCGAGCCTTCGAGCGCGTTGTCCGGCATGAAGATGACCGTGATGGGATAAAAACCGATAACAGCGACGGCCCCGGCCACCACGAGCCCCTTGTACAGCGCCTTCATGATTTTCTGGTCTTCGCCGATTTTAACAAACCGGCAGCCGATCACGGAGGCGATGATGGAAAATCCGCCAAGAACCAGGGGGTACACGGCGGCGCTGGCTTCGGCGCCTTTAACCATCAACGCCCCGAGGAGCATGGTGGCGATGATGGTCACCGCGTACGTTTCAAACAGGTCGGCGGCCATGCCCGCGCAATCGCCCACGTTGTCGCCCACGTTGTCGGCGATGACGGCGGGGTTGCGGGGATCGTCTTCGGGAATGCCGGCTTCCACTTTACCCACGAGGTCGGCGCCCACGTCGGCGCCCTTGGTGAAGATGCCGCCCCCGAGCCGCGCGAAGATGGCGATCAGGGCTCCGCCGAAGCCGAGGCCCACAAGGGGCTGGATGACGTCAACCGGGGTGGCGCCGCTGAAGATGGCCAGCAGGCAG
>JAJBSY010000144.1 GCA_020861205.1 Deltaproteobacteria bacterium
GGCCTGGGGACAGATTTTCCAGTCGCCGGCCGTGGTGTTCGCTCTTGCTCTGGTTCTCCTGCTCCTCGCGCTCAATTTGTTTGGCGTCTTTTCCCTGCCGCTGATCGATATTCGGGCGGGCAAGGCTAAAAACGCGGACCTCCGCGCTTTTGCCGAAGGTTTCGGCGCCACGCTTCTTGCCACGCCGTGCGGCGGGCCGCTTCTCGGCGGGGTACTCAGCTGGGCGCTTTTGCAGCCGCTCGGCGTTCTGGCGCTGACGCTTCTGTGCGTCGGCCTGGGCATGGCCTTCCCCTATCTTCTGCTGGCCGCGTTCCCGGCCCTCGCCAACCGTTTGCCCAGGCCCGGGGAGTGGATGCGGACCATGGAACAGGCGCTCGGGTTTCTGCTGCTCGGGACCGTGGCGTATCTCGTCAGCCTCCTGCCGCTTGCCATCCTGCCGCGCGTTGTCGCGTCCCTTGTCCTGGCCGCTTTCGGCGGCTGGCTGTGGCGGAAGCGGGCATTCGCCCGGCTTGCCGGCATCGCGTGCATCCTCGCGGCCTGTGCCTGGCCGTTCATGGCGCAACCGGCTGCCGGGCGATGGGTGGCGTATACGCACGCGGCCTTTGAGGACGTATTGGGGAAACGGCCCATTCTCGTTGATTTTACGGCGGACTGGTGCCCGACCTGCAAGGTGGTGGAAACGACCGCCCTGCGGGAAAGCGCCCTTCGCGACTGGGAAAAACAGTACGGCCTGGCCCTGTTCCGCGTGGACATGACCCGGGAGAACCCGGAAGGGGAAGCCCTTCTCAAGGCCGTGGGAAGCGTGAGTATTCCCGTCATAGCCGTGTTCGGCACGGGCGGGGACCCCCTCGCGCCACTGGTGCTGCGCGACGTTGTGACAAAGGGGCAGGTGGAAGCCGCCCTGGAGCGGGTGGCCGGCGGATAGGACTTACGCCTACCGGTACCCGTTCCCCCTGCGGCGTGGTACGCTTCGGCCGTTTGCATCCGGCCCGAAAGGAGTTCCTCGGGATCGGCAAGGCGGCGGCTAGGGCATCCCTTTGGCGTCCCGTGTGCTCCGTAGCGTGGCGAGGCGCGGGGGACGGCGCGCTACCTGATCCGCGTCGTTTTTCCGTCCTTCTCAAGCAGCAACATGGGGAGATCTTTGGTCTCCCGCGAAGGGCCTTCCAGGAAGACGACGGTCCCCCCATTATCTCCCGGGGCGGATGTCTCAGGCCCGATAACAAGGGTTCGTTTCCAGGCGAGCTGTCGCCAGAAGGCGTCAAGGGCGGAGTCTCCGGTCCGGGAGAGGTATTTTCCGGCCAGCCGCGCCGCGGGTTTCGCGCGGTTGCCGGCGGCATAGACCCGGATTGTTTTTCCCGCGAGTTCCTCGGGCGATTCCGCGAAATGGAGCAGTATCCAGATACGCTCCATGCGGTAGCGCAGGGCCACGGAGTCAAGGTGCATGGTCCCGGCCACGGCGGCATCCCCTTGCCAGATAACGGCGTCGCGGTCCAGGCGGGTGGATTTCATTGTCCCGGTATCGTTGAGATAATCCCAGGTTGAAACCAAGCGGGCTCCTTTTTCGGGATAGGCGTACACCTTCGCTTGCGTGTTCGGGCAAATGAACGCTTCCCGGGCCGGGCCGTTTGTTTGGAGAAGCATTCTTTCCATGTCCCTGAAGGATTTTGCCCTGGTATCCAGGATGACCATGCCGTACCGTTCTTTCTCGTGCCTCGACGACATGAGGAAAGGGTAGTGTGTCATGTATGACCAATGAATGCCGGTGAACGGTATGTTGCTTTGCGTGAAAAGGGGAGCGCTGTTGGCTTCCCAGAACATGCCGGCCCCGTTTTCCAAGTCGTATTGTT
Organism: Deltaproteobacteria bacterium; assembly: GCA_020861205.1. Taxonomy (GTDB): domain Bacteria; phylum Desulfobacterota; class Desulfovibrionia; order Desulfovibrionales; family Desulfovibrionaceae; genus FLUQ01. Next base: position 1,848 of record JAJBSY010000144.1, read on the forward strand.
GGGCAAGACGGTCGATGCAGCGCGCAAGGGGCGGTGAAAAAGGCGGCCGTTTGTTCGCGGCTTCCACGCCGATGGCCGGTACCATCGCAAGGAGAGCGGCGGCCGCAAGAACGGGCTGCAACCTGTCCGGCAGGCACAGGGGAAGCATTGCCACCCCGAATAGAGGAAAAACAAGAATGACGGGCAGGACGTACGATACCTTGGAGTGCCCGTTGGCAATAATGCCGGAAACCGTACAGAAAAAAATCAGGACGCCCAACAGGATGAAATACCGGGGCATTCTTTTCCGGCATAGCGTGACAACGAGTATCGTCGCCACGTACATCGCCGCGATGAGAGGCGAGGGAGTGATAACGTGGAGCAGGTTGACGGCCATTGCCGGTATGGCCCTGAGGGACTTGAAAAAAGCGATGTGCACGGCCGAATGGTCGACCGTGGGGGGTTTGAAGGCCGCGTTGCAAAGGGCGCCGGCAAGACAGGCGAGCAGAACGCACGCGAGAAGCAGGACCGCGTGCCGCCGGGGAAGCTCCCGCCGCCGGGCGAGAAAGCCGAGAAACATAAGCGCCGGGATGACGAACCAGATGAGAAAAATGCCGTCGCCGGCGTATCCGACGGCCACGGCGAGGAAAAATACCGTCGTATGGAACCGGTCCGGCCGGCTAGCGGCAAGACGGAGTAAAAGCCCCATGCAGAAGACAAGGATGGTGATAGTGAAGCCGTGCATGGTGGGCATCCGCACCGCCTGAAACTCATAGGCATTGCCAAGCGAGACGCCCAGGACCGCCAGAACCGTGAAAACGGGAACCGAAATTTTTTCCGCCGCCGCCGCGGGCCAGATGCAGTAAAAAAGCGCGAGCGCCAGAAGGGTCACCTGGATGGCGGCATAGGCCGCGATTGCCATGGTGACGTCGCCCGTCACGGCCCGGACGAGGGCGTAGAGCCCGAGAT
>JAJBSY010000061.1 GCA_020861205.1 Deltaproteobacteria bacterium
ACGACGGTATAGCCGTCTTCCAGCGCGATGCGGTGAAATTCCGGTTTTCGCAGGGCCGGGCAGCGCCGGCTTAGAAGGGGCGCGTTACGCGGGGCGTCGGGGTCCTCCCGCCGCGTCCCGCCGTCCAAGTGGCAGATGACCGATTCGGGTATCACGCTCAGCGTAAATCCCGCCTGGCGCAGGCGGTAGCACAGCTCGATATCCTCGAATCCGTTGACGTAGCCTTCATAAAACGCTCCGGCCGCGAAAAAATCCTTTTTGCGGATGAGCAGGGCCGCGGCCGTGATGAAGGCTAGTTTCCGGCGTTTTTGCGCCAGGGGATGAAGCCCCGGTATGCCCCCGTAGAAATGGCGGATCGACCGATCGGGCTGGACGGCGACCCCCGCGTGCTGAACGGTGCCGTTCTCGAAAAGCAGCAGGGGGCCGACTGCCCCCAGGCCGGGGTCGTCCGCCAGCGCCGCAAAAAGAGGCGAATCCCAGGCCGGGGTCAACAAGGTGTCGTTATTGAGAAAAAATAGGAATTCGTGACTGGCGGCGCGGGCTCCCTGGTTGCAGGCCCCGGCGAAATTCCTGTTATCGGCGTTGCGGATGCGGCGGAACCCGTCGCCGAAAAGTTCGTAGCCGAGTATGGGAAGCTCGCCAACGGTGGCGTCGCGGGACGCGTTGTCCACCACGATGACTTCGAACGGGCGGCGGGGCGCATGGGTGTAAAGGCTGCGCAGGCAGGCGGCCGTGAGCTGCCACTTGTTGTATACGGGTATGATGATGCTTACGGGTTGGTGCGGCATTGCGGCCTCGGCGTGAAGGAATATGCGAGGCTACCGCAACCGGCCCTATTTGGCAAACGGGGAGGCTGGAGGAAAGGGAGCCCGGTGGCTCCCTTTCGAATTTTACGCCGCGTGCCGCCACGTTTTGAACGTATGGGTCGCGACGGAGACGATATCCTGCAACAGCGGAAAATTGTCCAGGAATCCCGGCCGGTATTCCTCTTCGGCCTTGGCGGGCTGCAAGAGGCGCCAGTGAAGCTTGCCGGCCGTTGCCCCGTGTCCCGCCCTGGACAGTGCCTGGATGAGGTCGCGCATGTGTTCCTCCGGTGCGGGCGTAAACATGCAGGTTCTCCCGATGAGGGCATGGAGAGGCTGTGACGGGTCAAGCTTGTGCGCTTCCAGAAAACTCAAGGCGGCCGCCTTTGCTTCGCCTTCCTGAAGGGCCAGCCCCGCTTCCGCGAGCAGGGGCGTCTGGCCGGCCTTGCCGCGCGGTAACTGCGCGAGAATGCTTTTCGCGCGGGTCGCATCGCCGCGCTTGAAGCACAACACGCCGGCTTTGCAAAGCCAGGCCAGCTCTTCTTTTTCCTTATGCAGGAAAGCGAAAAGCTTGCTCAGGGCAAGGCAGGTTTCAATACGGCCGGGGTCGGCCTGGTAGCTGCCATGCAGAAGCCTGTCCGCGCTGACCGAATCGCCGCGATGCAGGGCCGCCAAGCCTTCGCGGAGCGCGGCTTCGCCGGGAACGCGCGGCGTCTTCGGGTCATGCCGCTTCAGAATCGGCGTGCTTTCCGTCCGGGCCGTCTTGGGGCCGAACCGGTCGACGAACGAGGGGGGAAGCACGAGCGGCGCGTACCGCGCTTCCGGCAGGACGGCCAAATCCAGTGCGGCGTCCGCCTGGTCCTGCGTGTACGGACGGGCCAGGACGGCGCAGGAGTTGCTGGCCCGGGCGGCCAGGGCGACGGTGCTTTGCGCGCTGCCGACCAGGAATACGACCGGGATATCCGCCAGGCCCGGCAGGGAACGGACATGGGAAAGGAACCGGAGTCCCGTCATGTCCGAAAGCCGTTCGTTGCAGATGAGGATGTCCACGGAGCCGGCGGGCGTATCCGGGCCGTTGGCGGCGCGGGATGCGGCGCTCGCCAGGATGCCGAGGCAGTCCAGGGCCTTGCGGCCGGAGGCGAAGAACCGCGCCTGCGTCACGCCGAGGCGGCGCAGAACCTTGCGGTCCAGGGTGAGGCAGGATTCATCCTCTGCCAGGAACAGCGCGGTAAGGGGTGATCGCGTCATAACGACCTCCTTACCGCCCGCCCGGGGCGGCGAAAGGAATCACCGTGGCCCTGCGCCTGTCCTCCTGCATCTCAGGTCCCTGGATGAGGGACATGGCGGGCTGGGCGAGGCTTTCTCCCTGCGCCATGCCGGAGACGGCCTGGCGTGGCAAGGGCTTTTCTGCCGGGGTCTGCGCGCGCTTGAAGCGTGAGCCGCAGGTGAGGCAGTGGCGGCTTGAGCCGTCATCCGTCAGGCGCAGAAGAAGTCCGTCGCGGTTGTAGCAAACGGGGCAGAACGGCCCCTGCTTGATGCTGCCGGTGATGAGCCAGAAGAAGATCCCGTCGAAAATGAGGCTGCGCGACAAATACAGGATATCCTCGTAGCCTTGAATCTGGGTGCGTAAAACGGCGTTTTCGTCACACAGATTGACATAGCGGGCCTGCAGTTCGCTCAACTGATGCCGGGCTTCCTCGATCTGGCCGCCGGTATACAGATCATGAATTTCCTTGAACCGAAAATATTCGAGCATGGCACTCTCTCCCTGAGTTCCTTACCGCCATCCTTGGCAGTTACTCCCTCTTCGGCCGGGCAACCGGAAAACTTTAGCCCGGCATTCCGAGTGTGAAACCCTCGCGGAAAATTTTTAACGTAGATAACCCCTAGATATTGCAAATATAATCAGCGGCTGCCAAAAGCGGGCTTATAGCGGAAAAGTGCTGACAACCGTGATATTCCGGGACTTTTCTAGAAATATTTTAGA
>JAJBSY010000348.1 GCA_020861205.1 Deltaproteobacteria bacterium
CCCGGAAGATGCTCATCACCGGTCTGACCCTCATCGCCGTCGTCATCGCCATGGCGTTGGATCTGAAGTCTTTCCCCTTGGAAATGGCGGCTGTTACCGGCGCGATCTTTCTCGTGCTCACGGGCTGCATTTCCGAGCAAAAGGCTTACAGAGGGGTCGACTGGGTGACCATCTTCCTGTTTGCCGGGATGATGCCCGTCGCGACCGCTTTGGACAATAGCGGCGCGGTCAAGATATTCGCGGACGAAGTCATCCTGTTTATGGGAGACAATCCCTCGCCCCACATGCTCTGCATCGTCCTGTTTCTGCTCTCGTCCATCCTGACGCAGTTCATGTCCAACACCGCTTCGGCCGCGCTGCTGTGTCCGCTCGGCATTTCCATCGCGGCGGGCATCGGCGTATCGCCCCATGCCGTCATCATGTCCATCTGCATCGCCGCCTCGTGCGCTTTCGCGACGCCCGTGGGAACGCCTCCCAACACGCTGGTTCTCGGCGCGGGGAATTACCGGTTCATGGACTACGTCAAAGTGGGCACGCCCCTTGTCATTCTGGAACTGATTCTGTGTACCACGCTCATCCCGCTCATTTGGCCGTTTTGAGCAAGGAGGCCGCAATGCCCTATGCAATACATGAATTTGCGTCGCTTCCCTCCACGAACGCGTATGTGAAGGAACACGCGGTTGACCTCAGCCATGGCGACGTCATCGTGGCCGGACGGCAAACAGAGGGGAAGGGGCGGCTTGACAGGCGCTGGCTTTCCACTGAGGGCGGCCTGTACTTTACCCTTTTCTTAAAACCTTCCCATACGGCTTTTCTTCCCAATATGTCGCAATTGCTGTGCCTTGCCGTATGCCGGGCAATCGAAGGCGTCGGTGTGGAGGCCGAACTGAAATGGCCGAACGACGTCCTGGTGCGGGGGGCGAAGATAGCCGGAATCCTCGGTGAAGCCGTCCTTGAGGGAGACAGGCTTTCAGGCCTGGTCCTGGGCGCCGGCGTCAACCTCAACCAACGGGAAGTGAAAATAGCGGGGGTGAAGACGACCACGTTGGCGCGCGAAGGCGTCGTCGCGTCGGAAATACCCTTTCTCAAGATAATTCTCCGGCATTTTTTCACAGCCTATGACCGGGTCGTTGAAAGGGGATTTTCCATCATCCAGCGAGAGTATGTGCAAAAACTCGTTCTCCTTGGGAACGAGATTTGTGTGGATACGGGGTCGGAAAGGCTTTCCGGCACTTTTTTGCGCGTCAATCACGCGGGCCGTCTCGTTCTCTGTCTGGAGGACGCGTCTGTCCGCGAAATATCGGTAGGAGACATGCGATGATACTACAGGGCCTGATGTTGACCGTCATAGGGATGGGTACCGTGTTTTGCTTCTTGTTGCTTTTGGTTTTGCTGCTGAGCAACCTCAAGGCCCTGGTGGATGTTGTGTCCAGGTTCTACCCCGAGACGGAGCAGGGAAGGCGAGAAACGGCGGAATCGGACGAGATGTCCATGGTGGCTGCTGCTGCGGTGATCGCGGCGCGATACGCCAGGTAAACCTTGTGAGGAGTGGGTTATGAAAAAGGTGGATTTCATGTTGACTGCCTTCAGGGACGGATTCCAGTCCGTTTATGGGTGCCGCGTTCATGCCCGGGATTACATGCCCGCGGTGGAGGCGGCGAAAGAGGCCGGGGTTACCCACTTTGAAGCCGGCGGGGGCGCGATGTTCCAGAGCGCGTTTTTTTACGCCAATGAAAACGCTTTTGACACCATGGACCTGTTCCGGGAGACAGTCGGGCCCGAAGCCAACCTCCAGACCTTGGCGCGCGGGGTCAACGTGGTCGGGCTTGAGAGCCAGAGCAGCGATATCATCAAATTGCACGCGGAAATGTTCAAAAAACACGGTATGACGACCATCCGCAATTTTGACGCCCTGAACGACGTCGACAACCTCATTTACAGCGGAAAATGCATCAAGGATGCCGGGCTGCGGCACGAGGTCGTGGTCACGTTGATGGGCATGGCGCCCAATTGGCCCAATGAAGCGGGGGTGCACACGCCGGAATTTTACGTCCGTGTTCTGAAAAATATTCTGGATGCGGGCATCGGATACGATTCCATTTGCTTCAAGGACGCGTCCGGAACCACGCCGCCCGAAATCGTCGGGGAAACCATCGCCCTGGCGCGGCAATTGGTTGGTGACGAAGCGTATATCGGGTTCCACACGCCCGAAACCGCCGGCACGTCCGTCGCCTGCAATCTGGCCGCCATCCGGGCCGGTGCCGACCGCATCGATCTTTCCCTTGCCCCCGTGTCCGGCGGGACCTGTTCGCCCGACGTCATCACCATGTGGCACGCGTTGCGCGGCACGGAGTACACCCTGGACATCGACGTTTCAAAAATGCTGCAGGCGTCCAAAGTGTTCAGGGATTGCATGAAGGATTATTTCCTGCCGCCGGAAGCGCTTGCGGTGGATTCCAGGATTCCCTTCGCCCCCATGCCCGGCGGCGCGCTGACAGCCAATACCCAGATGATGCGAGACGCGGGTATTCTCGATAAATACGAGGAAGTTTTCGCCAACATGGGGGAATGCGTCCGCAAGGGCGGGTACGGCACGTCGGTCACCCCGGTCTCCCAGTTCTATTTTCAGCAGGCGTTCAACAATACCCTGATGGGCCCCTGGGAAAAGTTCGCGGACGGTTACGGCAAGATGGTTCTCGGGTATTTCGGCAAGACTCCCGTACCGCCGGACCCGGAAGTGGTGAAACTCGCTTCCGAAAAGATGGGGCTGGAGCCGACGACCCGGAAA
>JAJBSY010000208.1:0-1064 GCA_020861205.1 Deltaproteobacteria bacterium
ACACGAACGACCCGGAACCGGCCAAAGAGTGCATACGCGAAAACATGATCCTGCGCCGGATCGGCAAATCCAGCGTGGAAGAGACCGAGGGGTACTTCGTCCGCACGCCGGAAGACGATCCCGCATTCGAACCGCGCTGGGTTACCGCCTGCCGCGCCTGCGGCATCGACGTGGAGGAAGTTCCCCTGGCCGAAGCCCTTCGCCGGGAACCGAACCTCACCCGGGACGCGCTTGCCGTCTACCGTGTGCCCGATTCCGCCGTGGACGGCTTTCGTCTCGTCTGGCACAACGTCATGTCGGCCAGGCGCTACGGCGGCGATATCCGGACCTACAGCAAGGTTACGGCCATCCACTCCGCCAACGGCAAGGTTACGGGTGTCTCGCTGCTGCACTGCAAAACCGGCGAAAAGGAAACCATCCCCTGCGAGCTGGTCATCAACGCCACCGGCTCATGGGCGGGCGAAGTCGCTTCCCTCGCGGGCATGGCGGTCTCCGTGGCCCCGGACAGGGGAACCCTCCTCACCTTCAACCACCGCTTCACCAACCGGGTGGTCAACCGGCTGCGCAAATCGTCGGACGGCGATATCTTCGTGCCGCACGGCTCCATCGTCATTTTCGGCACCACCTCCATTCCCACGGACAACCCCGGCGATACGCGGCCGCGCAGCGAAGACGTGCTGTACCTGTTGGGCGAAGCCGAACCGTTGTTGCCGAAAATACGCGCTTACCGCATGTTGCGCGCTTTCGCCGGGACGCGCCCCCTCTACTCCCCTTCCGCCGCCACCGGCCGGGCCGCGACCCGCAACTTCGTGATCATCGACCATGAAGAGGAAGGGCTTTCCGGAATGATCACGGTAACCGGCGGCAAGTTCACGTCCTTCCGGCTCATGGCCGAAAAAACCGTTGACGCGGCGGCGAAAAAGCTTGGCGTTACCGTTCCGTGCCGCACGGCCGAGGAAAGCATCATCCCCTGCCCGGACGAAGCCCTCATGCGGCGAGCCGGCAGGATTTTTCCGTCCGAAAGCTCCCGTCTCGCCGTTTCCCGCCTGGGGGACGACCTGGAA
>JAJBSY010000208.1:1074-2780 GCA_020861205.1 Deltaproteobacteria bacterium
TTCCGAAGAAAATCCATGGAAAAAACTCCTGCTCTGCGAATGCGAGATGGTGACCCTCGCGGAATTCGAAGCGGTGGCGTCCGAAGTTACCAGCCATTCGCTCGGCGACATCCGCCGCCGCACGCGCCTCGGCATGGGAACCTGCCAGGGCAGTTTCTGCGCCTTGCGCGCCACCGGTGCCCTTGTGGAAAACGCGCTGATCCCAGACGAATCGCCCCGGGACCTTTTCCGCCAGTTCCTTCAGGAACGCTGGGGCGGCATCCGGCCGTTGCTCTGGGGAACGCAACTGAAAGAAATCGAGCTTGAGCGCGGCATCTATGACGCGACCCTCAACGTGGACGGCAACAGCGCGGGTACGTTCCCGCCTTGCCGTGAACCGCGGCCGCTCCAGGGCGGAGGCGGACCGGAACCGGTGCGGCGCGAGCCGCAAACCGCCGGCGGGTATGACGTCATCGTGGTCGGCGCCGGTTTTTCGGGCCTGGTGGCAGCGGCGACGGCGGCCGAACGCGGGAGGCGCGTCCTTCTCATCAACCGTGGCGGGGGCGCTCTGACCATCGGCGGCGGCACGGTTGATATCCTGGGGTTTGCCGGCGGGGAAGCGGTTACCGACAACCCTTTCGACGCCATGAACCGCTTGGGGCCTTCCCACCCCTACCGGCTTATCGGCCCGGAAGCCGTGCGCGAATCGCTGAATTTCCTCGGCCGGGTTATGGAAAACCAGGGCGGGGGCATGTTGCTGGCCGGCTCGGAAGATACCGGCAGCGCCTGGCTGCCGACGGCCGCCGGAACCATGAAACCCACCTGGGTCACCGGCCAGGGCATGAATCCCGCGTCCATCGCCGGATCCGCTTCCTTCGTGGTTGTCGGGATAACCGGCATGAAAGATTTTTCGCCGCAGCTCGCGGCGTGCGGTTTGCGCCAATGGCCGCAATTCGCGGGGAAACGGATCGATCACGAAATGATAGCCTCTCCCTTCGGCGACAAGGGGACCCCGGTCCGGGACACCACGGCGCTGGACCTCGCCTCGTTCCTGAATTCCGATGACGGCAAGGCCTGGCTGACCGACGCCCTTTCCGGCATCCGGAGCGACGCCGAGTGCGTTCTCCTCCCCACCATTCTCGGCACGATGCCGGGGAACGCGGTGCATACGCATATCGAGCGCACGATACGCCGCAAGGTCGTCGAGCTGTTCTGCCCGCCGCCGTCCGTGACGGGGTTGCGGATGCACCGCGCCCTTATGCGGGAACTGCGGGCCAGGGGGGTGGATTTCGTGGAAAACGCCACCGTCACCCGCGCCGTTGTCGAAACCGGCCGTTGCCGTTCCCTTGTGACAGGCTTGCCGGACAAGGAACGCGAGTATACCGCTCCATCCTTTATCATCGCCACGGGCGGCCTTTTCAACGAAGGCGTCAAGACGTGGCCCGGCAAAGCCCTGGAGGCCGTTTTCAACATCCCCATTCCGGTTCCCGCCGTGCAGGACGAATGGTCCCGGGCGCAGTTCTTCGGCCACGGCGAGCATCTTTTCGCCAGCCTGGGCGTACCGGTCAACAACCGGTTGAATCCTCTCGGCACCGACGGCGAGGCCCTTTGGACCAACGTGTATTTCGTCGGGCGCAGTCTCGGCGGGTACGATTTCGCCTCGGAAAAATCCGGAATCGTCGTAGCCCTCGCAAACGGTCATTTTGCCGTAACCCTGGTGTAAGCAT
>JAJBSY010000023.1 GCA_020861205.1 Deltaproteobacteria bacterium
GGTTGATGGTGACGGAAAAACCGCCGTCCTTCCGCTTTTTCATCGGGGTCGCCTTGGGATCCCAATTGTTGAAGTCGCCGACCAGGGCGGCGGATTCGGCGTTGTTTGCTTCCATGGCGCCGAGTGTGAATTTGACCTTGCATTCGGGTTTCGTTTTGAGAAACTGTTTCACGATAGCCATAGCATCTCCCCGGCAGAGCCGTTCATGTAGTGGAATTCGAGTCCGTGAAGGATACGCTGATTCTCACTAAACACTATGGTCTATATTTATCATAAAAAAGCGATTTGTAGCAAATCGTTATAATTTAGTGATGATTTTCGTTCCAATCGACGTAATTGAATCATTTTTCAACCGTCGAGCGAGAAAAGAAAACAGCATACCGCACCGGGATGGGCGCGGTATGCTGCGGTGACGTCGCGAGGAAACGGAGGTCGGCTGGGACCGCCGCGAAAAGCGGGTGGGAACCGACCCGAAGCGGCGGAATCAGGCGTTGGCGATCTTGCGGGAATCTTCCAGGAAAGAGCGCACGGCTTCGCCCTGGGTCGCGTCGATGCCGCATAAACTGGTTACCACCGTCAGCAACAGGTCCGTGGGGAGGGTTATCTCCTGGACGCCGTTGTCGATGTGGCAAAAATCGCCGTCGAGCCGCATTGTGTACACCCTGCGCCACTTTGCCGTATTCGATCCCGAAACGATGGAGTAAATCTGGCGTCCGTCGTTGGCGACAAAAAGTTTGAGGCGGGTAATGGCCCCCTGTTCCTCGTCATAGTAGGAACTTTCCGAAAACAGTTTGCCCTTGAAACGGATTTCCGCTCCGGCATCGTTCCGCAACACGTGCTCTTCCCAGGAATCAAGCATTGGTTCAGCCATGTTTCCTCCGGCGCCCCGTTCGCCCTCGGGCGCTTTCGTCCTGTTCGTAATAATTTTTATGCTACGTGGGCAGCGTCAACTGCTCCGGCCCGGCGGGTTTGCGCGGCTTAGCCGTTGCCTCCCTCGCTTCCGTTGTTTTGTCCGGGAGCGGCGCGTCCGGCATTTGCTCGGGCATGAACAATTCACCCCCCCCTTGCGCGGTCCAAAAAACCTGCAAGTCCGCGCGTGAAATACGGTATTCGCGGCCAAGCCGCGCCGCCCGAAGATCGCCGGACTGAATGGCGCGCCGCAGGGTTTCCTTGTGGCAGCTCAGCACATCCGCCGCTTCCGCCAGGGTAAATGTCGTTTTCTGCATACGCGCTCATTCGCCTGACGGCTTTGCCGTCAGGCCGCCAGTCAACAGGCATCCCGATACAGCATTTCTTACATGGTCCTTATCGTTCAAATCAACTGGTGTCAACTTGTGAATTTTTAGTATAACAAATGTCTGTCATAAGAAAATATAGGATGCTCAAAGGCTTTTCTCCACCCTGAAGGCTTCTCAGGGCCTGTTCCCGGCATGGGAGGCGGCTACAGGCAGCTTGGGGCGCGAACCGAAAGCCGGTAACAAATATAAGGGGCTCAGAGTCAGCGGCGGTGTGATGTTTCATGTTGTTTTTCCGCACCGCCTCGATTTGCATTCCGCCAGGGGTAGGTCGAATCGCGCGCAGTATCGAGCTAGCTCCTGTTTACTCTTGCAAGGCAAGCTGGTATCGAAAGGTGGTATGCGGCTCGGCGCCGCAAAAGGAGCACGGGTATGAGGCGGGATGTTTTGCTGCTTATATGGATTGTCGCGTTCGGCATTTTGGTTGGCGGAGTTGCTGACGGCCTTGCGGCGGAGAAGGTGCCGGCGAAAAACGCGCAATCCGCTCCGGCCGCGAAAAAAACAAAACCCGCCGGACCTTCCCCGGCGGCACTGTTCCCTGCGGTCAAACTGCGGCCCGCGACACAGGACGAAATCGGCAAACTCCGCGAATCCGCTGCCGCGTATGATAAAAAAGACTATACCGGGGCGGTTTCCATCTTGACGCCCCTGGCCGAAGCAGGGTCCGCGCGGGCGGCTTTTTCGCTCGGGTTGATGGCCGTGCGCGGTCATGGAATGCCTATGAGCACCGAAGTCGCGGAAAAGTGGTGGATCAAGTCCGCGAAGGGGGGATTCCCGGATGCGCAGTACCATCTGGGGTTCATGTACCACCAGAGTTTGCGCGGGGGGCGCAACCCGGAACTCATCGCGCATTTGTGGAATCTTGCCGCCGCCCAGGGCCAGGGTGACGCCATGTACGGCCTGGGCTTCATGTACAGGGCGGGGGACGGCGTTGCGAAAGACCCGAAGAAATCCTTGAAGATGTTTACGGATGCCGCGGATCTCGGCCATCCCGGCGCGGCTTACGAGGTCGGGGTGTTGTATAAATACGGACGAGGCGGAGTAGCCAAGGACGTGGCGAAAGCCAGGACCTATTTGAAAAAAGCCGCGGATGCCGGCATGGCCCGGGCCCGGCAGGAACTCGCCGGTTTGCAATGACGGCGACGAGAACGGGCCGCGGCTTTTTGCAGCGCAGCCCGGGAGCCCCGCGTGATTGATATTTTGAATTTGACCCATCCGGAACTTGTTTCCCTTGTCCGGGATGACCTGGGGGAGCCGGCCTTCCGCGCCGACCAGGTATGGCAGTGGTTGTGGCAGAAGGGCGCTACCTCTTTTTCGGCCATGACCAACGTATCCAAGGGGACCCGGGCTATCCTTGAGGAACGGTGCTCCATCCGTGTGACTGCGATCGTCGCGGAGGAACAGAGCGCCGACGGGACGGGGAAATTTCTCCTGCGCCTCGCCGATGGGGAATGCGTTGAAACCGTTCTCATACC
>JAJBSY010000172.1 GCA_020861205.1 Deltaproteobacteria bacterium
CCCGGGAGCATGACGTCCAATAACAGGATATCCGGGCGTTCATTCTCCAGCGCCCGCTCGATTCCCTTGCCGCTCGCCAAGGCGGACACCGCGAACCCGTGGCTCTCCAGGAATTCGCTCACAACGATTTGAAGCCGCTCGTCGTCGTCGATCATCAGGACGCGGGGCACCGCGTGATTTTCGGTCATCGTGTTTTTTCCTCGTGTTTCATAGGTATCACATCCGGTCCCGGTTTCCATGTCCCGGCCTGATTTTTTATATTTTTTTACATTTCATTCATACTATCCGAAAACGGCTTGGCTATAGTAAAGACGTAGAGCAACGGATGACGGCGCCCCTTGGCGTGAAGGCTACCGCCTTGCCGGGGCGCGTTCGCCGGGGCAGGCTCCGGATTCGGGAAAAATTCCGGCCGGGCCGCCGAATAATCGAGGGAGTACGCACATGAAGCGTAAGCAATATGGTATCCTGGGCATTGTCGCCCTCGCCGCCGTGGGGATATATTTCGGCGTGTTCCGCCCGGCCAAGGCGGATATACCGGCCGCCGCCCTGTATACGGTGCAGCGGGCGGACCTGGAGGACGTGGTTTCCTCGCTCGGCAAACTCGAGCCGGCGACGTACGTTGACGTGGGCGCGCAGGTTTCCGGGCAGATCCAGGTGCTTCATGTGGAGCTCGGCTCGCAGGTCATGAAGGGCGACCTCGTGGCGGAAATCGACCCGCGGACCCATCTCGCCAAGGTCGAGGCGGACAAGGCCACGCTGGCAAATCTCGAGGCAACCCTTGCCGAGCGCAGGGCCAACCTCGTCCAGGCGGAGAGGAATTACAAGCGCGATGCCTCGCTGCGCAAGCAGAACGCGGCCAGCGAGCTTTCGGCCCAGACCAGCGAGACCGAATACAAAGTGGCCCAAGCCCAAGTCAAGGCCGTGGAAGCCCAGATCGACCAGGCCAAGGCTTCGCTCGCCAGCGACGAACTGAACCTTTCCTATACCAAGATTTACGCGCCCATATCCGGCACGGTGGTCACCCTGGACGTCAAGGAGGGTCAGACGCTGAACGCCAACCAGACCGCGCCGCAGCTCATGCGCATCGCGGTTTTGGACACCATGACCGTGTGGGCGTCCGTTTCCGAGGCGGATATCAGCAAGATCGGCACCGGCATGGACGTCTATTTCACCACCATCGGGGACACGGAAACACGTTACTACGCCAAGGTCCAGAAAATACTGCCCTCGTATACGGAGGAAAACGACGTTATCCTGTATGACGTGACCTTCGACGTAGCCAATCCCGAGCAGGTCTTCCTGCCGGCCATGAACACCCAGGTGTTTTTCGTGCGCAGCCAGGCCAAGGATGTGCTGGCCCTACCCATCCAGATACTCCCGGCCGAACGGCGCGACGCGAAAAAGATCGCGCTGACCGTTGTTCGTTTCGACGGAAACGGCAAGGCAGCGGGCGAGGAAACGCGCGAGGTGACCCTGGGCGTCCGCACCCGGACCGCGGTGGAAATTACCGGCGGCCTCAAGGAAGGCGACGTCGTGAGGGTAGCCGCCCAGCCGGCCGGGCAGGCGAACCGCATACGGCCGCCCATGGGGCCGAGGTTATAAGCCATGATACCGGGCGTGCATTGCGATGCGGGCGTTACTCCGGGCCCTCGGGGCATTCCCTGCCGGATCCGGCGGAGGCGGCCATGAACGGGCGGATCACGGCAACGCCGCTCATCGAACTGGACAAGGTCAGCCGCATCTATGTGCAGGGCGGCGAAGAGCTGGAAGTCCTGAAACAAATATCCCTGACCATCGACCGGGGAGAGTTCGTGGCTATCGTCGGCCAGTCCGGCTCGGGCAAGACGACGCTGATGAACATTCTCGGCTGCCTGGACCGGCCCTCGCGCGGGGTTTACCGGGTCAAGGGGCACAATATCGCGGAACTGGACGCCGATGCGCTCTCCACCTTGCGGCGCGAGGTTTTCGGCTTCGTGTTCCAGCGGTACAACCTGCTGCCCGGGTCCACCGCCGTTGAAAACGTCGGGATGCCCGCCATGTACGCCGGGATGGATAAAGAGGAACGGCAGAAACGCGGCGCCCAGCTTCTCGCCCGGCTCGGCCTGGAGGAACGGCTGACGTATTACCCTTCCCAGCTTTCCGGCGGGCAGCAGCAGCGCGTTTCCATCGCCAGGGCGCTCATGAACGGCGGGGAGATCATCCTCGCGGACGAACCCACGGGCGCGCTGGACACCAAGAGCGGGCAGGACGTGCTCGCGCTCCTGCGCGAGCTGCACGCCGCCGGGCACACCATCATCCTCATCACCCACGATCCCGGCATCGCGGCCACGGCCGAACGGATAATAACCCTGCGCGACGGGGTCATCATCAGCGATGAGAGACCCGGCGGGAAGCAGGCCGAGGATTCTCCATCCGCCGCCTCTTCCGGGCCCGAGGGCTCCTTTTCCGACCAGCCGTCGCGGATGCCGCTGGCGGCGGCCGTCGGCCTGGCGCTGCGGTCGCTCAAGGACAACCGCTTCCGGACGATTCTCACGCTCCTCGGCATCATCATCGGGGTGGCATCGGTGGTCACCATGCTGGCGCTCGGCAACGGGGCCAAGGAAAAAGTCCTGGCGAGCATCGAGCGGATGGGCAGCGATCTCATCAGGGTCCGGCCCAGGGCGGGGAGGGCGCGGTCGAGCGGGGGGTCCGGGCGTCTCGTGGACGGCGACATCGCCGCCCTGAAACGGCTGCCCGGCGTGGCCGG
>JAJBSY010000271.1 GCA_020861205.1 Deltaproteobacteria bacterium
CTCTATATGGGCCCGGATTTCCAGTGGCTTGTCCGGTTGCTATTTGCCGGTACCCTTCTTCTCTGGTTTTTCTTTAGGTTCAGCGCCCTTTGCGTGTATTTCCGTCGGAAGGGCAAGCAAGGACACGAGAAGGAACAGGGGGAGCAGGAAGAGAGCGGCACGAAACGTCTTGCGCATGGTTTTTCCTCTACGGCTAGGTGGGAGATCAGTATGTTCGGGAAAAATATCGGAGATAGGCTTCATAACAGCGGGCCACGGGTGATTCCGGGTCGAGGGCGCCCTTGAGGGCGCCGAGTCGCTCCGGTTTGGGCGCGCGGTATTCCGGCGGCTGGGGCCGCAACGCGGGAGACGCGCGCGAAAGATCGTTCCTGCCCATGACAAGTTCGACCTGGATACGGGAAAAATATCGCCCGCTCATGAACGCGTTGACCCGTTCAAGCACCTCGCCGGATTGCATGGCGATCTCCTGCGCCGCCATGGAATCCTCGGCGGCCAGGAGCAGCACGTCCTTCTTGTGCCCCAGCGGAGCGGCCAGGGAGGCGAGATCCTCCCCCATCACCATGTTCCAGTGCTCCCAGAGCATGGTCAGGCGCGCGTGTTCCTTGCCGCCGCGTTTGTCCAGGAAAATGGAGAGCGCGTCGGTGATGCGCATGAGCGCGTTTGTCCGCTGTGAGCGCGGCGTAATCTTACCCATGCGGCAATAGATCATAGGACGCTCTAAAAGGCAACCCTACGGAAACGCGGCGTAAAAGCCTTCCGGCAGATAGGCTGTATGATCCATTTGGCGGATAGGTTTCGCCGGAAAAATGGGCGGACGTCGGCTGCCGCCCCACGCTAGCAGGCCGGGTTTAGCCCCAACCAACGGGAAAGGGCCGCGCACCATGCGCGGCCCCGACAACGTACTCCGAACGGTTTTTTTGAGACTAGGCTTTTTTCTTCACGATTTCGTCGGCGATATTCTGGGGGACGCGTTCGTAGTGGTCGAACTGCATGGTGAAGTTGGCGCGGCCCTGGGTTTTGGAACGCAAGTCCGTGGCGTAGCCGAACATTTCGGAAAGCGGCACCTGGGCGCGCACGGCCTGGGAGCCCACGCGGGCTTCCATGCTCTGCACACGGCCGCGGCGGCTGTTGAGGTCCCCCATGACTTCGCCGACGTAATCGTCCGGCGTGACGACCTCCACATCCATGATCGGCTCGAGCAGGATGGAACCGGCCTGCTGCATGGCTTCCTTGATTGCCATGGAACCGGCCACGAAGAAGGCCTGTTCGGAAGAGTCCACGTCGTGGTAGGAGCCGAAGACCAGGTTGACCTTCACGTCCACCACCGGGAATCCCGCGACCACGCCGCTCTTCATGGCGGCCTGGATGCCCTTGTCGATGGCCGGGATGTATTCTTTCGGGATCACGCCGCCCACGATGGAGTTGACGAACTCGTACCCTTTTTCCGGGTTCGGTTCGACCTCGATGACCACGTGGCCGTATTGGCCGCGGCCGCCGGACTGCTTGGCGTGCTTGACATCCGCCTTGGCCGGCTTGGTGATGGTTTCGCGGTAGGCCACCTGGGGCTTGCCCACGTTGGCGTTGACCGAGAATTCGCGCGTCAGGCGGTCAACGATGATTTCTAGGTGCAGTTCGCCCATGCCCGCGATAAGCGTCTGGCCGGTTTCCTCGTCGCCCTTGACCCGGAAGGAGGGGTCTTCCTTCGCCAGTTTGGCGAGGGCGGCGGAAAGGGCGTCGCGGTCGGCCTTGGTCTTGGGCTCGATGGCAACTTCGATGACCGGTTCCGGAATGTCGAGGGATTCGAGCACGACGGGCCGGGAAGGGTCGCAGATGGTATCACCCGTGGAAACCTGCTTCAGGCCCACAAGCGCCACGATGTCGCCCGCGCCCGCCCACTTCACCTCTTCGCGCTTGTTGGCGTGCATACGCAGGATGCGGCCGACGCGCTCTTTTTTGCCGGTGTTCGAGTTCAGGACCGTGGCGCCGGATTCGATCACGCCGGAATAAATGCGGAAGAAGGAAAGGTGGCCGATGTACGGGTCGGAAAAGAGCTTGAAAACCAGCCCGGCAAGGGGTTCCTTGTCGTCCGCGTTGCAGACGATGGTCTTTTCCTTGTCGTCCGGGTCCACGCCCACCATCTGTTCGATGTCGAGCGGGGAGGGAAGATACTGCACAACGGCGTCGAGCAGGGGCTGCACGCCCATGTTGCGGAACGCGGAACCGCAGACCACGGGAACGATGTTCCGCGCGATGGTGGCCTTGCGGACGCAGGAGATGATTTCTTCCTTGGTAAGTTCCTCGCCGTTGAGGTACTTTTCAAGCAGCACTTCATCCTCTTCCGCGACGGCGTCAAGCATGGCGGCCTTGTGCGACTGGAAGGACTCCGCCAGTTCGGCGGGCACGTCGACGATGGAAAACTCCGCACCCTTGCTTTCCTTGTCGAAAATGATGGCCTTGCCCTCGATGAGATCCACGATGCCTTCAAACTTGTCTTCGGCGCCGATGGGTATCTGCAGCGGGATGGGCTTGGCTTTGAGCCGGTTGTGGATCATGTCCACGCACCGGTCGAAGTTGGCGCCCATGCGGTCCATCTTGTTGACGAAGCAGATCCTCGGCACGCCGTAACGGTTGGCCTGGCGCCAGACGGTTTCGGACTGCGGCTCGACGCCCGCGACCGCGTCGAACACCGCGACGGCGCCGTCGAGCACGCGCAGGGAACGTTCCACTTCCATGGTGAAGTCAACG
>JAJBSY010000025.1 GCA_020861205.1 Deltaproteobacteria bacterium
TGCCCTGTCGACGAGCAGACCCTGCATCCCGAACGCCGTCTCAACGATGTCCGCGCCGGTGTCGTTTTTGCCGAAGGGCAGGGTCTCGCCGGTTTTTCCGTTAATCCAGTGTGGAAAGGCGCCGTGCAGCAGCCTGCGGGAAGTCTTGTCCCGCAAAAAAAGCGCTATGGTCCGCAACCGTATCAAGGCCTGTTCCCTGGTAATCCATCCCCTGTCGGCAGCAACGACGATAGCCGCGATGCCGAACCCAGTGCCGCCGACGGCCACGGGGCGGATGTCCCAGGCCTCGCTGCTTTCGTAAGCCATCCCGGAAACCGGGCAACCGTCTTCCCAGATATACCGGAAGGTATCGCGTTGCAGCCGGTCGAGGAGGCGGGCATCCGCCTGATAGGCGGCATCGGGACGGAACGGAGCGGCCGCGACGGCGGCGCCGCCGGACGGAACGGGATCGGCAAGCGCCGAGACCGGCAAAAGGCAGAGAACGATGAGGCAGAAAATACGTTTCATGTCACGGTATAACGGGGTTATTCGCCGGGGTCTTTGGGCGCATCCGCACCCGCCGCTACGTTCGGAGCTGCGGGGTCGCGGCTGAGCCGGGCCTGGCGCCGCGTGCGATAAGCCTGAACGCCCTTCAACGCGATGAAATACGAAAAAACGGCCGAAGGGGTCGCCACGACGAGTCCCCCTACCATCATGACGGTAAAGAACTTCCAGCCCATTTCAATCATTTCCGCCATTTCGAGCTGGGAAGGATTGAAGGGTGGCACGTCAAAAGGCACAACCGCTCTGCCAACATAATAAAACATCATATACACAGGTACCCAGTTGAGCGGATTGGATACCCACGTGCCGAGCGCGGCCGCGATTTTGCTGCCGCGCACGACAAAGGCCAGGGCGATGGCGATAACCGTCTGAAACGGCAAGACGGGAAGCAGGCCGACGAATACGCCCGCGGCAAGCCCCAGAGCGATGTTGTGCGGAGAAGCCTGGATGCGTACCAGACGCAGATACCAGTAGCGAATAAACCGCTTGAGTTTTTCCAGCATAAAAACCTGACACCCGTACCCGTCGTACCGCGCCGATGGTTCGCGCGGCCAAAGTTTGCCGGTCAGCGCGCCCGACATGCGCAACATCGGGGACGGACCTTCAAGCAGAATTATGGAGTATGGAGCCCATCCGGGGCAAAGTCAATAAAACTCTTTCCACGGTAGCGCCGCAACGTGCTTGATCCTTCGTCAGGATCATCGCGCGAAGCGCATGGATGCTTGATACTCTTGCTCCACGCGAAACTCCCTTCCTTGGCGGCGAATCAAATTGAGGCGTTATCATTTTTCACAGGCTTCGTTGTGTTTTCCCGTATTGTATGGGATAGCCACAGCATCAAAAGGATGGAAGAACGAACCATGCCCCGGATCCACATCATCGCCGTCGGCCGCCTGCGCGAACCTCACTGGAAAGAAGCCGCCGAAGCATACCGGCAACGGCTCAAGCACAGTTTCGATCTCACGGAAACCATCGTCAGGGACGGAGACGCCTCCCTTGACGCCGGCGAAAGAACGCGCATCGAGGGTGAACGCATCCTGCAATCGGTCAAAAGCGCCTGTATGCTGGTCTGCCTCGACGAACGCGGGGAAGCGACGACCTCCGCGCGGTTCGCCCGTTTCCTGCAACAGGCCTTCGACGCCGCCCGGCCCCCCTGCTTCGTCATCGGCGGGGCGTACGGCCTGTCGGAAGCGGTCAAGGAACGGGCTGACAAACTCCTGGGCCTGGGGCCCATGACCTTCCCCCATGAACTGGCGCGAGTGGTGCTCCTGGAACAGCTTTACCGTGCCGACTCCATCCTGCGCGGCCGCCCGTATCATCACGGATAACCGGGTATTCAACGGCAATTCACGGCATCGCCACGGGGAAACGGAGCGCCCTCTTCGAATTACCCGTCGCGGCACCCGTCGCCTTTCAGCTATCGCACGGTTTCATGAGCGCCGCTGGTCGAGAGCGTACGCGCTGGCGATGGATTTTTTGGCGACTTTTTTCAACCCCATGGCGCGGCTCGAAGCTTCGCCGTAGTGTTTCAAACTGCCGTTTTTATTGAAAACCACGGCGATTGAAATAGCCATGAGCGGAAACGTGCACACGTTGTTCTGTCTGTCCACGGAGATGATGCAGCTTTTGGCGAGGTCCTCGGCGTCATAAAACTGCGGAATGATGGCGTCGAAGGATGACACGATCTTCTTGCAGGTCGGTTCCGCCGCATCCACCGGCACGATGAACACGAAATCGTCCCCGCCGATATGCCCGACAAAGGAAAAGGGAAGCTCCTGGTCGT
Source organism: Deltaproteobacteria bacterium (assembly GCA_020861205.1). Lineage (GTDB taxonomy): Bacteria > Desulfobacterota > Desulfovibrionia > Desulfovibrionales > Desulfovibrionaceae > FLUQ01. The sequence continues at coordinate 2,327 of JAJBSY010000025.1, forward strand.
GCACGGCGTTGAGGATGATCCGCGAAGTCATCATGAGCACTTCGTCGCCGCGCGCGAAACCGTATTTATCGTTGAACGGCTTGAAGAAATCGAGGTCGCAGTAGCCGAGGGCAAAATCCTGGTTCCTGTCGATGAGCGCCTGGGTATGCTTGATGATGGACGTATTGCCGGGCAGCCGGCTCAAGGGGTTGGCGTCGAGAGTGCGGGCGGCCCGGGCCATGGCGAGATCGAGGCGGCCTTTGAGGATGGCGGGCGGACTGGGAAATATCAGAAAATCATCCGCGACGAAATCACGCCAGTCGGAACAGCCCGAGGCTTCCTCAGCGGAAAGGCAGAGAACGACCGGCACCTGCGAATAGACGTTTTCCTCCTTGAGAAGAAGCGCGACACGCCCCCCCGGCATAT
>JAJBSY010000105.1 GCA_020861205.1 Deltaproteobacteria bacterium
ACCCAAATGCCAGTAGTCACCGGACTTGCCCACGGTTCCGCTTTGGCCTTCCCGGTAGCGCACAGCGTCGGACAAGGCGATATTTTTTTCAAGCATGATGCGCGAGGCCGCGAGCACAAGGCCGCTGCAATTGAGCCCGGGGGATTGAAAGGTGACGTCCGGCGCGTTGAACGTGGCGTATTTTCCGGCATCGTTGATAATTCCGTCCTTCCGGTACGGGATGCCGAGAAAAATGGGCATGACGTTCCGCGGCGTTTTGGGTCTGGCCTTCCGGATCTGGGGCCGCGCCGGGGCGCTGAGGGAATTGCCCGGCGCGAGGTTGGGCGGAACGCCGAGCAGCACGTCGAGCAGCTCGTCGATCGGCGGCGGCAGGGGAAGGTCCGGCGCGGCAGCACACGGTTGGGCGGCAAGGCACAGGGCCAGGAGCAGGAACGGGAGAACCCGCCGACGGCCGGGCCGCGAAAAAACGGCGCTGGAAGAAAGGGATGGCGCCACGGCGGTATGTCCTATACGTCGAACAGCATTTCCAGGTCGTCGCGGGTGAGGGATTTCCAGGAATTCTGGCCGGGAATGATGGCCTCGGCCATGCCGCGCTTGCTGTCCTGCAATTGCAGGATCTTTTCCTCAACCGTATTCTGGCAGATAAGCTTGTAGGAGAAAACCTGGCGGGTCTGGCCGATGCGGTGCGTCCTGTCCGTGGCCTGGTTTTCCATGGCCGGGTTCCACCAGGGATCGTAGTGGATGACGTAGTCCGCGCCGGTCAGGTTGAGGCCCGTTCCCCCGGCTTTGAGGGAAATGAGAAAGATGGGGATATCCGGAGAGTTGTTGAACGTGTCCACCTGCTCGAACCGGTCCTTGCTGGTGCCGTCGAGGTAGCAGAAGGGGATGTCGCTGATCTGCAGCCAGGACCGGATGATGTGCAGCATCTGCACGAACTGGGAAAAAACCAGCACCTTGTGTCCTTCCTCGACGATATCCGTGACCATGTCCTTGAAGGCGTCGAACTTGCCGGAAGGCAGGTTGGTGTTCACACCGGGGATGTTCAACTTCAAAAGCCGGGGATGGCAACAGATCTGGCGGAGTTTGAGCAGGGCGTCCAGGATGGATATCTGGCTCTTGGCAAGGCCCTTTTCGTCCACGCTGGACATGATCTGTTCCTTGAGCCTTTTGGTCAGCATGGCGTAAAGCTCGGCCTGTTCCTCGGCCAGCGCGCAGTAATAGGTGTTTTCCACCTTGGGCGGCAGGTCCTTGGCCACCTCGGATTTCGTGCGGCGCAAAATGAACGGTTTGACCCTGGCGCGCAAAAATTCCAGCGGCTCGCTGTCGCCTTCCTTGATGGGTTTGACGACGCCGCGCTGGAACGCGTGTTGCGCGCCGAGGAAGCCGGGCATCAGGAATTCGAACAGGGACCAGAGTTCGAAAAGGTTGTTTTCGATGGGCGTGCCCGAGAGGCATATTTTCAGCCCGGCCTTGATGTTCCGCACGGATTTGGCGGTAATCGTGTTGGGGTTTTTGATGTTTTGCGCTTCGTCAAGGAAGATGGCGTTGAACGTGTGTTTTTCCAGCTCTTCAAGGTCGCGGCGGAGCAGGGCGTAGGTCGTCAGCACGAGATGCGAATCGTCGATTTTGGCGAACATGTTCTCGCGCCGCGTGCCGTAGATGACAAGGCGTTTCAGTTCTGGCACGAACTTTTCGGCCTCCCGTTCCCAGTTGGGAAGGACGGACGTAGGCACCACGATGAGGTTCGGCCCGTCCGCGCCCTTTTCCACCATCAACTGGATGAACGACAAGGTCTGGATGGTTTTGCCCAGTCCCATCTCGTCGGCGAGGATGCCGCCGAACCCGTATTCCCGCAGGAAATTGAGGTAGGAGAGCCCCTGGACCTGGTAGGGGCGGAGGGTCGCGGTCAACCCCTTCGGCGGGGAAACAATGTCGACGCCCTTGAAGTCGTGAATTTTTGACCGCAGGGTCTGCCAAAAGGAGTCCGTAACCGCGTTCGGCATATCGTCGAGCAGGCTGTCGAGGGCAGAAACCTCGAATTGCTCGAACTTCTGCTTGGGCGGCTTGTCCGGGTCAAAACCGAGCACCTGGAGCTTGTGGCCGACTTTTTCCAGCCACGCCTTGGGAAGCGAGGTGTATGAGCCGTCCTTGAGCTGGACGTAGCGTTTACCTTGCACCCAGGCCTTCCACACCGCCTCCAGGGCGACGTTCTGGTCGTCGTACTGGACGGTGACGTCCAGGTTGAACCACTTCTCCTTCTCGTTGCTGGTGAGCACCGTGTTGATAACGGGCTGGGAGAGGCGGACCTTGTAGCGGGAAAGGGCCTTCTCACCATAGACCCGGTATTTTTCAACCAGGGCCGGGTAGGCGTCGAGCAGGAAATTGATGGCTTCCTCAGGCTCCAGGAACCACACGTGGGTATTGCGCGGCAAAAACTTCATTTCGATGAGCATACTGATGAGCGCGTTTTCCTCATCCTGCTCGCGGCGCAGAAGATAGGTGGCGCCTTCATAGGTGTAGCTGCCGGTTTGGAAGTCCGGGTTCGGACCCGGCAGTTCGAATTCGCCGTGGGCGGTTTCGTAAACGTTCTGGATGGTGATGGTGAGGAGGCTGCCTTCTTCGTCCAGGTAGAGCTTGAGAGCGTATTTGGCCGGAATGAACACGGGCTCCATGCGCTGCAGGAAATCCTCCTGGCCATGGAGGCTGGAGGAAGGCAGTTTGGTCCAGACC
>JAJBSY010000221.1 GCA_020861205.1 Deltaproteobacteria bacterium
AACGAAGTGCAACAAGACCCGCGAGATTGGCGTAGGCGGGCTTTGCCCGCCGTGATGCGACAATCCCGAAGCGAAACTGCTCTAGTTGTAGACGTCGACGTTGATGGAAACGCGGTGCATGGCGCTGGCTTCGTAGGCCGTGATGTTTATGGGCGGGGCCAGGCGCTCGGCGCGCTCCGAAGCCGTGGAGAACGCCACGGACACGGGCGTGATGTTGGTGGCCGGAACCGTGGTGAACCCGCTTTCGGTAGTGGGGTCCTCAATATCGCGGTCCGCGAACACGCCGTTACGGGCGTACTTGGCGCAGATCTTCCGTGCGGCGGATACCAGCAGGTTCTGCCCCTTGGTGGTGTACGGCACCTTCCTGTTGCGCAGGAACACGTTGTAAACCTCGACCTGCAGCTCTTCCTTGAAGTTGTCCAGGTTCACGATGGAATCGGAAAACCACGTTTCCGCGCCCTGCACGCCTTCGCGAACGGTGCGGGAATTGTTGCCGACGGCCGTATACACGTTGATGCGCCGCGCGTTCAGGGCCGCGAGCTGGGTTTCGGTCACCATGGTGGGCTCGATACCGTCAAGCTGCTTGAACTTCATGGTAACGGCGGAATCCGGCAGGCTGTAATTGGTGGCCAGAAGGAACGCGAGGTACGAAATGTCCGGGTAGACCTGGGCGTTGTTGTGATAGACGGTCGCCGTGCGGATATACCCCTTGTTGGAGGCGTAATAGCCGATGTTGGTCGTGTCCGCCGCGTTGTACGCCGCCACCGAGTTGGTCGCGGCCAGGAAAACGGCCGGGGCCGAGGATTCGATCCAGTCCGCGAAGTCTTTCTGCTCCTGGGTATCACGGAACGCGCGGTCCAGCGTCCAGCCGTAGACGGGGCGCCCGTTGCAGTGCGACGCTGTCTTGACCAGTTCCGCCTCGGCCACCAGGCCGGCGGGCGTGTAGCCGTTCCAGACCTGCGCGCCCGTCTCGCGGGTTAGCCCGAGCAAGGCGGAAACGTCCGTGCCGGAACCCGGCGCGGCCGCGTAATCCAGAGTCGCGTTTTCCCCGGCGGCCGCGGTCTGGATGGCCACGGAACCAAAGCGCAAAGAGGCCGTAAGCCCCGAAGGAAGAGCACCGGACAGGATGGAGGCGATGTCCGTCATGGAGGACGCGCCGGAGAAGTCCAGGCCGCCCACGGAAGCGAGGGAGCCGTTCAGTTCGATATCGAACGCGCCATCGGTCACGGAACGTAGGGCGGCGAAGCCGATATCCCCGGCCACCAGGCCGGCGGCGACGGGCTTGGTGAACACCCGGCCCACGGCCATGGTGAGCGGTCGCACCGCGCGGAGAAAAAGGCGTTACCGGCCCACCAGAGGGCGGAACCCTCCGTGGTGTCCTCGGCCAGCGCACTGAAGGTCGAATAGTAGCGGACCCGGTTGTTGTTGGGCGCGAAGTCCGCTTCCGTGGAAAGATAGACCATAAGGGTCATGTCCGTCGCTATTTCCGTCTGCGGCCGCGAGATGACGACTTCCACGTCAAGGTCGCGGGGCAAGGGACGCGAAGGGCAAGAAACGATTGCCTGGCTCATGTGTCAGCTCCTGTTTGGAAGAATCAGCTCTTCCCGATAAGGTTTTTCGGGCAGTTCCAGGCCGAACCGGCTCGCGGTGAAATACTCTGCCGCATAGGTCGTCCCGAACGCCGCATAGGCATAAATCCTGAATTGCGCCTGTTCCCGGCTTTCACCGGGAAACGGCGTGCCTGTGTCCGTGACCGGATCGACGCCGGAAAATCCCAGCACGTTCCACAGATCGAAAACGCGCTGGTTGCTCACCATCAATCCCGCGCAGGAACACGCCCGGTCAAACGCGTTCTCGCCCAGGAAGACGATATCCAGGGCGATGCGGGTCTCCTCCCTGGCAAACTCCTCCATCTCGCCGGTATCCACATTAACCCGGAAATCCGTCACGCCGTGATCGCAGGGGTCGGCCCCGACGACCCGGATTACGCAGCAGGGTTCCTCGGGTCTCGGGGCGCCCTCCCTGTCGATCGCGACCGGTTCGTCCAGATTGGCGGCAAGCACCGCCTGGAACAGATCCTCGATGAAGGGTACGGACAATTTCCTCTTTTTCATCATGTGCTCCGCCGTCTGCAGGATGGACGCCGAGCGTCCTCCGGCCTGAATGTTGCGCCGGTGCGCCGCGATCTCCCGCGCGGCCCGGCTCTCCTGTTACCTGTTTGAAATACTGCCGCCATTTCCGCCGCATCACCCTTCGGCTTTGCGCCGTAAAAAATCCCCCACCACACGCCCGGAAGCCTGTCATCGCTTCCAACGCCGTTCGCCACACGATATATCGGTCACGGAGTCCCCCGCCGCGATTGCCGCCAGCCGGCCCGTCCCGGTCCGGTCGCGCCGCATCCGGCATTGCCGCGCGTCCCTCCCGGGACGCCACGCCCGTTTATCCTTTACGCCCCGGCGTGGGGCCGATAGGCGGCGAACGGTCCCCGCCGCCGTGTGGCTTATAGCCCGCTACCGGGCCAGAATTTCATCAGCGCCGCGCCGACAAGCCCGGCCAATCCGGCCAGCACGGCCATGCCGCCCCTTCGTTTGTCCTCGACGCCCCAAGCTTGCCGATGCGTTCCCCCTGCCGTTGCGAGAGAACTTTACCACGGGTTTTTTCCCGCGCGACGCGGAGGGACGACCACGGACGATGCAGGACGCTGGGGGAGGGCTTGACAGGGTTTGGCGA
>JAJBSY010000086.1 GCA_020861205.1 Deltaproteobacteria bacterium
GCCTTGGACAACGTGGGCATCGCCCTCACCAAGGTTAAAGGCATCCCCAAAAAACAGGCCCGGGAGCGCGCCCTTGACGAACTGGCGCGGGTGGGCCTTGAAAACCGGTCCGGGTTGTATCCCGCGGAACTTTCCGGCGGTCAGAAGCAGCGGGTAGCCATCGCGCGGGCCCTGGCCATGGATCCCATCGCCATGCTGCTGGACGAGCCGACCTCGGCCCTGGACCCGGAGCTGGTCGGCGAAGTGCTGGCCGTCATCCGCGACCTCGCGGGCGGTGGCATGACCATGCTCATGGCGACCCACCAGATGGATTTCGCCCGGGCGCTGGCCACGGAAATCGTGTTTATGGAAAAGGGCGCGATCATCGAACGCGGCAGCCCCAAAGACCTTCTCGCGCCGGGCGCGAAAACCCGGACGGGCGATTTCTGTTCCAAGCTGGGGACGCTGGACCTGTGAGGCGCGCGGGATGAACGTCGATTTCGACCTGGCATTTTACACCGATCGCGTGTTTCCGGCTCTGAACGCCGGGCTGCAAGTGAGCCTCAAGCTCATCCTTCCCTCGGCCGTGCTCGGGTTCATCTTCGGGGTGCTGCTCGGGGCCGTCCGCGTATACGCGCCCGGCCCGGCCCGGCGATGCGGCGACGGGTTCACCGCCCTGGTGCGGGGCGTCCCCCTGGTGGTCCAGCTCGTCTTCATTTACAACTGTTTCCCCAAAATCGGCATGGCTCTGGACGGCGTCCTGTACGGCTATTTTCCCGGGTTCGGTCGCGCCCTGGACGGCGTCCTGGCCGCCCTGACCCGCTCTCTCCCGGAAAGCCTGCACTACCACGGCGAGTTGTTCCGCACCCTGCTGGTCTACGACGCTTTTGGCTCGGCGGTGCTCGGCTTTATCATCTGCAGCGCGGCCTATCAATCCGAATACGTGCGGGGCGCGCTCCTTTCCATCCGCCAGGGGCAGATCAAGGCCGCCCAGGCGCTGGGCTTCTCCACCCCCCGGATGCTTGTTTCCATCGTGCTGCCCCAGGCGCTCAGGCGCGCCCTCCCCGGCTGCGGCAACGAAATCATCTACCTGATCAAGTATTCCTCCCTCGCGTACGTCATTTCCTGCATCGAACTGACCGGGCAGGCCAACGTCCTGGCGGGCAGAACCTACCGTTGCATCGAGGTGTACCTCGCCGCCGGGTGCTATTATCTCGCCATGACGTCCCTGGCGACGCTTTATCTGAACTATTGCGAAAAACGGTTCGCCATACCGGGCTTCGGCAGGGGTCGCTAGACGCCGGGCGGAACTCCCGGCGCCATATCTCCGGCTTAGGCCGCGCCGCGCGCGCCAGGAGTCCGGAAAGGCAAGCTTCGCGGCACGAGCCTGACGGGGGAGCACGCTCATTGAGGCCCTCCCCGATTTTCATTGCCGTTGCCGCCCGATATTTGATAATGCTTTTCATCACACGCGACCATAGCCCAACCATCCAAGGAGAGATGCCATGAGCAACGAAACCCTTACAGTCTTGAAAGAACGCCGGAGCATCCGCAAGTTCGAACAGCGGCAGGTTACGGATGCGGAACTGAACGCCGTCCTGGAAGCGGGCACCTACGCGCCCAGCGGCAAGGGCAGGCAGCCCTGCGTCGTCATCGCCGTGCAGAACAAGGATGACCTGGCGCGCCTCAGCAAAATGAACGCCGCCGTCTGGGGCAGGAATGTCGATCCCTACTACGGCGCGCCGACCGTTCTGCTGGTGCTGTCGAATACGGAGTCGGACACCCCGGTGGAAGACGGCAGCGCGGTTACCACCTACCTGGCGGTGGCCGCGGCGGCCCTCGGCCTGGGTACCTGCTGGATCAACCGCGAACGCCAGATGTTCGAGAGCGAGGAAGGCAAGTCCCTGCTGCAAAAATGGGGCGTGACCGGAAACTATGTCGGCGTAGCCGCCCTGTCGCTCGGGTATCCTGCGGGAGAATACCCCAAGGCCGCGAAACGCAAGGAAAACGCCACCGTCATCGTGAAGTAGCGTCTTTCCGTATTCGATGCAAAACGGCGAGGCGGTTCCCGGCCGGTTCCCGGGAGACGCGCCGCGCGCGACAACTACGAAGCGCCAGCGATGCGGGCGCTTCGTAGTTTCTTGCCGGTGGCCTGGTTAGATCGTATCGAGTACTTTGAGCTTGTCCTTGATGCTGGCGACGGAGTTGGCGACTTCTTTTTTTTCCTCGTCGGTAAGCGCCACTTCGATGATCTCTTCCACACCCTTGGCACCAAGACGGATGGGACAGCACATGTACATGTCCTTGGCGCCGTACTGGCCGGTAAGGTAAGCGGAGCAAGGCATGATGGCGTGGGTGTCCTTGATGATCGCTTCGACCATGGTCGCCACCGCGAGACCGGGGCCGTACCAGGCGGAAACGCCGAGGAGCGCCACGACGGCGGCGCCGCCCTTGGCGGTCTTCTCGGCTATATCGGCCATCTGGGCCTTGTTCAGGAAATTGGTGGCCTGGACGCCGCCGATGGTGGCGAGGCGCGGCAGGGCGACCATGGAATCGCCGTGTTCGCCGAGCACGATGGCTTCGACCGAGCGCGGGGATACGCCGACGGCCTCGGCTATGTAGTATTTCAAGCGGGAGGCGTCGAGCATCCCGGAAAGGCCGATCACGCGCTCCTTCGGCAATCCGCTGACCTTCTGGGCGACGGAACACATGATGTCGAGGGGGTGGCTCGCGATGA
>JAJBSY010000452.1 GCA_020861205.1 Deltaproteobacteria bacterium
CTCCCGTGCCACGAAACATGCCGTCAAAACCGGCGGTGCCGGGGCGCGTCATTTCCGATATTGTCCATCGGTACGTAAATCCAGGAGGATAGGAATGCGCAAATTGTTTCTTTTTTTTCTAACGGTCGGCGTGTGCCTCGCCTTTCCCGTCGGCGCTGCCTCGGCAGCGGCAAAGGAGCGGTCTCTGGTCAAGTTGGAAACGACCAAGGGAGAGATCATCATCGAGCTTTTCCCGGACAAGGCCCCGAAGACCGTGGCCAACTTTTTGTCCTACGTGAACGCCGGAGCCTATGACGGCACGATTTTCCACCGGGTCATGGACGGTTTCATGATTCAGGGCGGTGGATTTGAGCCGGACATGCGCCCGCGTCCGACGAACGCCCCCATCCGCAACGAAGCGGACAACGGGCTGAAGAACGAACGCTACACGTTGGCCATGGCCAGAACCAACGATCCGCATTCGGCCTCAAACCAGTTTTTCATCAACGTGGCGGACAACGATTTTCTGGATCACCGCTCCAAGACGTCCCAAGGCTGGGGATACGCGGTGTTCGGCAAGGTCGTTGACGGTATGCGCGTGGTTGACGCCATCAAGGCGGTTCCCACCGGCAACCGGGCGGGTCACCAAAATGTGCCGCGCGACCCGGTCGTCATCGTGAAAGCCTCCGTTTTCAAGCTTCGTTAACCGATTCGGGATGTGTACGGGTCTGCCCGGGACGCAAAAGCGGCCCCCTGCGAAGGGGGCCGCTTTCGGCATCACATGAGCGCGCGGTCAGGCCGCCTGGGGACCTTTTCGCAGTCCGTCCATGACACTGCTCAGTTCCTGGGCCATGTTCGAAAGATCCTGAACGGCGGCGGAAGACTGAACCATTCCGTCCGCTGTCTCCCCGACAATCTGGTTGATTTCCCCTATCGCCCGGCTGATTTCTTCCGTTGTCGAGGACTGCTCCTCGGCGGCCGTGGCGATCGCCGCCACGACGGAAGAGCTGTTCGACGCGAGGGATACTATTTCAGCCAGCGCCTCGCCGGACGAATTGGCCAGTTGCGTCGCCTCGGACACGCTCGATACCGCCTTTGCCACTTCCTCGATATTAATCTGGGTGGAACTTTGGACCGCATGGATGTTGGAGCCGACTTCCTGCGTGGCCGCCATGGTTTTTTCCGCAAGCTTGCGCACTTCGTCCGCCACGACGGCGAAACCGCGTCCGGCTTCACCGGCCCTGGCCGCCTCAATGGCGGCGTTGAGAGCGAGCAGGTTGGTCTGGTCGGCTATGTCGGATATGACGTTCATAACGTCCCCGATGCTTTCGGCCAATTTCCCCAGTTGCTCCATATTGGTCTGGAGGTTATGACCCGCGCTGTTTACGCCGTTTATCGCACCCACGACCTGGTTGACCAGGGCCGCGCCCTCCTGCGCTTTGACGCGCGTGCCCTCGCTTTGTTCCGAGGCCTCCCCGGCGCTGCGCGCGACCTCCAGCACGGTTGCGCTCATTTGGGTCATGGCGCTGGCCGTTCCTTCGATTCTTTCCCGTTGGGTTTCCGTCCCGCGGGAAACTTGTTCCACCTGCGCCGCCAGTTGTTCGGACGCGGCGGCCACGCGGCTGGAGATGGCCGCAGCCCGGTCGGCAACCTCCAACATGGTATTTTGCTGGGCTTTCAAAGCCGTGAGGTCGGTTATCAGCTGCAAAACGGAACTGACCTGCCCGTCGCCGCCCAGCATGGGTATGGCATTGTAGCGAATATCCATGTCGACGCCTCCGGGATGGGCGCGTGTTTCCCCGCTGGCCGGAGCCTTTGTCTCCACCGCTTTTTTCAGAGCGTCATCACCGGTACCGAAATCATCACGGGCGAACAGCTCGAAGCAGGTCTTGCCCGTATAGTCGCTGCCCGCCAGATCGCGGGCCACGGTGTTGATATAGGAGGCCTTGAGCGTCCCATCAAGCATGACAACCGGAGAGGGAATGTTTTCAAGCACCGTCAGGAAACGGTCCAGGATGCCGTTGGTGCCCTGGATCAGGGTCGCAAAGCCGCCTTCGTATTGGCTCGGCTCGCCCCGGCTCGTCAGTCTGCCGTTTTCAATATCCTTTTCAAGCCGTTGGTAATCGGAAAGAACGTTGCGCAACGCTTCCGGGATGCGCTGCATGGAGGCGACCATTCGCCCGATTTCGCCTTTTTCCTTGACGGTTACCGTATGTTCGAAGTCCCCCCTTGCCGTGCGGTCGGCGAACAGGGCCACTTCGCCAAGCACCCGGACCAGGCCCCATATGCTGATGATGGCGAGGAGCATCCCGATCGCGATGCCCAAAACGGATGTCGTAATTGTAAACCGCTGGGCGTTCGTATTGCTGTCTATTGCGGCCTGCCTGTAGTCGTCCATCTGGACATGGAGGTCCTTGCTCAATCCCATGATCGCGGTGTTTATGCTCGAATCGAGGACATACGTTTCGTCGACGTCCTCGAGGGCCTTGAGAGCCATGGGGTGGTGTTCGCCGAAGTTTTTGGCAATCCTGTCATTTATCTGCATGACGGCGGCTATACGCTGTTTTTCCTGGGGGGCGCCGGCATACCCTTGGAGTTCGCCAATCGCCTTGCCAAGGGCGGCAAGGGCTCGCGTCACGTCATCCGCGTTCTCTTTCGAAGGTCCTTCCATAAAACCCGATATGTCCGAATCAAGATTCGCAATCGCTTGCCAAACCTGGTTGATTTTTCCCGAGG
>JAJBSY010000268.1 GCA_020861205.1 Deltaproteobacteria bacterium
AACTAAATTTTCATCTTTCAGGGCGGTTCTTTACCAGTCGCCCGCGATTCTGTCAAGTACTATGGCGCCAGCCGACCTCACCGAAAGGTGGATGTACCCGCTGAACCGCGCCAATGGCGGCAGCATGGCGTCGCACGAATCCGTAAGATGCGGCGAAAGTCCTTGCCCCGTGCCGAAAAGCAGCAGAACCGGCTGGTGCCGCGCCTTGTCGCGGATTCCCGCGAAGGTGGCTGTACCGCGCCCGGAGGCGCTGGTGGCGATAACCAGGGGGCGCCTGCCGGTCCGTTCCGTAATGTCCGTGACGGCATCTTCCACGCTTGTTGCCGGTCTGACAATACCGAGGGCCTGCGCCCTGTCGGCGTTGCCCCTGGCTCCGGCGCCCGTTCGCCAATGCGCGAGTAAGTTGCGCAGAAGCTGCAATTGGTCTTCCAAAGGGGTGGTCACGTAATAGCCGCCAAGTCCATACGTGCACGAACAGCGAGCTATATCGTGAATATCAAGATTTGTCAAAGAAACAGCCACGGATTTTTCATCTTTGTCCAGAACAGGATAATGAACCAACGCGCAGAAGAGATTCTTGCCCACATGCTCACGCGGAAGCGTTCGCAAATACTCCTCGTCTTCAGCGGAGAGAAGGGCGTTTCGCAAGAGGTCGGGGCGAATTTTAGCCGTTGCCGCGAGTGACTCGCGCCGCCGCCATGCCGCGATGCGGCCATGATCCCCGGACCGGAGGATTTCCGGTACCGGCAGTCCTTCGAAGATCTCGGGCCTGGTGTAGTGGGGATATTCCAACAAGGAGCCCGAAAAGCTCTCTTCGTCGCCGGATTCCTCATGCCCCATGAAACCGGGCACCAACCGAGCCGCCGACTCGATGACCGCGAGCGCGGCGGTCTCCCCGCCGTTAAGCACGTAGTCGCCGATGGAGACATGCTCGGTTGGGAAGATCGTGTCCAGCCGTGCGTCGAACCCTTCGTAGCGGCCGCAGACGATGGTCAAGGGGTTGCCGGAAGCGAGTTCCTCGGCGAGTTCGCGGGCGAAAGGCTGGTCGAGCACGCGCCCCTTCGGGCTCATGAGCAACAGCCTGCCGGTCTGGTCACAGCCGGGAGCCGCGTGACCCAGCTCACGCAGGGTGGCGGCAAGGGGCGGCAAGAGCATAACCATGCCGGGGCCGCCACCGTAAGGGCTGTCATCCACGGTTTTATGGCGGTCGGTGGCCTTGTCTCTTGGGTTATGCAGGGTAACGCTAAGTTTTCCCGCGCTCCGGGCGCGCCCGAGAAGACCGGCCTGCAAGGGGCCGGCAAAAAATTCGGGGAAAAGCGTTACAATACGTATCTGCATAAGCGGTTGTATAAAAGCTTTGGGCCGAGTGGAAACGTTCCGGCTGCCTGTTACTTTGAGTTATCGGGGGATTGCTGCAGGGGGGAGCGGTACAGGTCGAAAAGTCCCGGCGGTGGGGCAACGCGCACAAGGCGTGCGTCAAGGTCGAAGCCAAGGATCAGGGCGGGCGCCGCCGGGAACAGAATATCGTTCTCGTTTTCTTTGGAAATGGTCCAGGTTTCCTGACCCGCGTAATCCGCTATGCCGGCAATGATTCCCCAATCGGATTCCCGGCCTTTTTCATCCGTGGCGAAAACGCGAAGCCCCAGGATTTCGTGCAGATAGATGGATCCGTCGTCCGGTGCGGGCAGCCTGTCTCCGGGAACGAGGATATCGGATCCGCGCAGGGATTCCGCGATATTTCTGTCCATGACGGATTTGAAACGGATGAGAAGGCCGCCGTGGTGCGCGCGGTAAGAGGCCACGTCATGGAAGACGGCGCTCTTGCCGGGTTGTCGGAGGTAGACGCCCTCCTGAAGCAGTTCGGGGGAGTCAGCGTAATAGTCAACGCTGACTTCCCCTCTGATTCCATGGGCTTTACGTATTCTGCCTATGGGCAAAAAAGAAGAATCGGGCATGGTTTACCGTCGCTTCGGCCCCATGGATGACCATCAGGAGTAAACGCCGCCCGACGCGCTATTCCAGGATTTCCAGAACAGTCCGTTTTTTTGCCTTGCTGGAGGCGGCGGCAAGGATGGTGCGGATGGCGCGCGCCGTGCGCCCTTGTTTCCCGATTACCTTGCCGAGATCTTCCTTGGCCACACGAAGTTCAAGGACGCTCGTGTGCTCGCCTTCCACTTCCGTGATCTGAACGGCATCGGGATTATCCACCAACGATTTTGCGACGTAAGTGACCAGTTCTTTCAACATTGCGTACCTCACAGAGATTCAGCTAACCCGATCAAACTCAAAGACCAGCCAGCAAAAGTTGGGCCCGAGCATCCGGCCGTGCTGCATCCTGGGGACGCGACGGTCTTCCGCCGCCGTCAGGATCAATCAGCCCGCGGCTTTTTTGATAAGGCTTTTGACCGTATCGGATGCTTCGGCACCAAGATCAAGCCATTTCTTAACCTTTTCCTGATCAACCACGATCTGGGCGGGGTTGGTCATGGGGTTGTAGTGCCCGACATAGTCCAAGGGACGGCCGTCACGGCGCGTTGCGCCGTTGATGGCGACTATGCGATAAAAAGGGCGTTTCTTCGTGCCCATGCGGGTCAAACGTAACTTGATGGCCATAACACACACTCCTTAACAGAATACTCGGTTTAAAAAAAAGCGCAAGCTTGTTAAAATTTTTATATGCTTGCTGTAAGGCGCTTTCTCGGAACTTATAAAT
>JAJBSY010000402.1 GCA_020861205.1 Deltaproteobacteria bacterium
GCTGCCCGGGGGAGGCTATATGGCGGAAATAGCGGGATCGGCGTGCAATATAATCATCTCCAGCAAGTTCGGCAGGGAGGACGAACGGGAGGCGGACATTCTCGGGACGCGCCGCCTCGCTCTCGCGGGCGTGAACCCGGAAGCCATCGCGGAGTTTTTTGCGGGTTTTCCCGCTGACGACGCCGGAAAAAAACGGTACGGGTATCTCGATTCCCACCCGGCGCTTCAAGAGCGGCAGGATTACGTGCGGCGCGAGGCCGACCGGTTCCCGGGTCCCTTTACCCCCGCCCTTGGCGCTTCCAAATGGCGCGTTTTGAAAGCCCATGCCGCGAAACAGGGCGCGGGCGGGGAGACTCCACGGAAAAGCGCGCGCGGGAGACAACTATGACCGCCGCCGATTTCCCTCCGTCTTCCCTTAGCGTGTCACCCGCCGTGACGGAGGTTACCCGCGCTTCCCTGGCGAAGCTGCGCGAAGAGCGCCTGCTCTCCGGCGACGCTTGGGACGCGGCCATGGTTTTTTGCGGTTTTCGGCCTGACGGCGCGGCGTGGCGCGCCTATTGGAGGCATCTCCTGTTGCTCGGCGGGGCGTTGTTCCTGGCGGCCGGGGTTATTTTTTTCATCGCGGCGAACTGGCCGGAAATGCACCCTTTCACGCGCATGGCCCTCGTCGGCGCGCTGGTCGGCGTGACGGGCCTCGGAGCCGTATGGGTCGGCCCGGATACCGTGCCGGGGCGGGTTCTGCTCTTATCCAGCGGTATCTGCGTCGGCCCGCTCCTGGCCGTTTTCGGCCAGACCTACCAGACCGGCGCGGAACTTTGGGAATTGTTCCGCGTCTGGACCGTCGTTCTTTTCGCCCTCGCTCTGGCGGGCAGACAAGCGGCCCTGTGGTTCGTTACCTGGCTTTCGGCCAACGTCTTTGTCATGCTCTGGCTGGGCCGGTCCATGGGCAGCCCTCTCGAGGCCGTCGGCATGTTCAGCCTGCTGCCCGAATGCGTCCTCGGGCTCGCGCTGGCGGTGGCGATCTGGGAATGGGCGGCGTACCGGGCGTGCAGAAAAGGGGACGCGGAAGCCCATGCGTGGCTGCGGTCGCGCTGGTTACCCCGTCTGCTCTTTTTCGACCTCACGGTCCGTCTTACGGCCTACCTGTGCCTTCTTATCCTCGACCCTTCCTTCATCCGGCACCAGGCGGTATTGCTGCTTCCCAACCACCTTCTGCCGTTTTTGGCCGTTTTCGTGGCGGGGGTTTCCTGGTACTGGCACCGGAAAAAAACGCCGGACCTCTTCATGTTCGCCTGCATTGTGACGGCCTGCGCGGTTCTTATCGTGGCCGTCCTGCTGAAGGGAGAATTTCTTTTTGACGCCGGAATCGGCGCGGTGTTCGTCTGGGGAATGCTCATCGTCGGACTTACAGCCGGGGTCGCCGCCATTTTGCTGGCGTTGCAGCGCCAGATGGAAGACGGGGAGCGGAAGGCTTCCGGCGTCCGCTCGGGCGCGTTGGTCAAATCCTTCTTTATGCCGGCCCGCCGGCCGCCCGATTGGGATGCGCTCCTCGCATTTCTCAAGGAAAAGGGCCACGTCGCGGCGGATGCGAACCTACCCGTTCTTGCCGTAAACGAAGACGCGCCGTCTTCCCCCTGGTACGTGCGGGTGATCCTGGCGGTCGGCGGTTGGATAGCGGCCCTCGTGTTCCTGATTTTCCTGGCCTTGTTTCTGTTCCTGAGCCTGGAAATACGGAGCAACGAAGGGGCTGCGCTCGCCGTCGCCTCGCTTTTCCCTTTGGGTATCGCGTACCTATGCCTCAAGGCCTCTGGAATATTTCTCCGGAATTTCGGGTTCTCCCTCGCGTTGACCGGTACGGCGGGGGCTTGCTTCGGGCTCTGCTGGATGCTTCCGCATTGGAGCATCCTGCCATTCGCGCTCGTTCTCCTCATCGGCGTCCTTTGTTTTGTGATGAACAGCGCGCCGTACCGCTTCCTCGCGGCATTCTGCATGGTCCAACTGGTCGCCGTCGGTATCGTCTCCCTGGTCGTGGGAGGAGCGGATCTGTGGGCCGCCGGGGAAACCGGGAGGTTTTTCGACCTCTACAGAAGGGGCCTTAACGTGACGATTCTCTGGTGGACCGCCTTGGCCGTGGGACTCGCGGCGTTCCTCCTCCATGCAAACCCCTGGCGCGGGTTGCCGGGCGGAAAACATCCGGAACCGCTTTTTTACGGTGCATACGGGGGCATGATGGGGTACTGCGTCCTGGCCTTGTCGTTGCTGGCCGGCGGCATGGCGGACATACGCGAACTCGGCGTCGGCTTGGTCCATCTTCCGGCGGGTGCCTATTCCGTCGGCCTCGGTGCCGCGGCCGGGCTGGTCTTCTTCGTGTATTCGCTTTTCAGGGGCGAAGGGGCCTCCCCCGAACGCATCCTCATGGTGGCGTGCGCCGCCCTGGCCCTGCCGATCGGATGGCACCTGCCGGGGGTAGCCCTGGCGGCGCTGGGCCTGGCGCTGAGCCGGTACGTGGGCGGTCTCGTCATGCAGGGAGTTACGGGGGCTTTTCTGCTCGCGTACGTGGTCTATTACTATTATTTCCTGGGCATCCCGCTCCTGCGAAAGTCCCTGCTTCTCGCGGCCACGGGCGCGGCGCTTCTCGTCCTCGCCTGGTGTTTGCACCGTTTCGGTTCCTGGTTCGGCGAACGGGAGGCGGGCCATGCGTAAGGC
>JAJBSY010000308.1 GCA_020861205.1 Deltaproteobacteria bacterium
ATGCTGTACACGCCGGTCTGCTTGCCCGCGATGCCGACGCTGCCGCCGGGGATGAGGGTGCGGGGGGTGGTAAGACGCGGGGTTTCCAAGGCTTCATCCATCCCGCCGAAATAGCCGAACCCGGGCGTGAAGCCCAGCATGAAGCAGTAACAGTCCCTGGCGGAATGCCGCCGGACGACCTCGTCTTCGCTGAAGCCGGTATGCTCCGCAACATGCCCGAGGTCCGGGCCGTACTCTCCCCCGTAAAGAACGGGCATGACCAGGATGCGTTTTTGCGCCGCTTCCGCGAGGGAAATTTCCCGCAATGCATTCTCCACTTGCGGCAGAAGTTCCTCACGGGAAAGCGCCAGCGGGTCGTGGTAGATGGAAAGGGAACGGTAGGTGGGAACCAACTCTATGATGCCGGGAACGGACCGTTTTTCAAGCGCCCGCCGCAATCCCTGCAATCCGATGTTGGCTTCCCTGTCGATCGCGTCGGAAAATTCGACGACAAGGCATTTCTCTCCCGCCCCGAGGTACTTGGGGGTTTCATACATGTACGCCACCTCTCCTCGGTATCGCTCGTGCGACGCACATCCACGGCGGCATGGCCGCCCGAATGCGCCAAAACGCGCGGCGTTTGGCCGGAGCGCTTTTGCGCTCCGGCAACGGACGGCCTCAGCTCGTCCACATCTTTACGATGCTGCCCAGCGCCCGGAAACCCATCCAGGCGGTGAAGGCCACCATGATATAACCGGGAATGCTCATCCACAAGGGGTGCTTGTAGTCGCCGACAATGGACTTGCGGTGGCTCGCGAGCAGAACGCAGATGAGCGAAAGCGGCAGAATCAGACCATTGACGGACCCCACGATGACCAGGATTGTGACCGGTCGCCCCACCGTGGCGAAAATCCCGGTGGACATGATGATGAAGCCGATGATCCAGTAGCGGTGGTACTTTTCCACAAAGGGGAAAAGCGTCCGAATAAAGGAAACCGAGGTGTAGGAAGCGCCGACGACCGAAGTGACGGCGGCGGCCCAGAGGACGACCCCGAAAAATTTGTAGCCGAGTTCGCCCGCGCCCTGGCGGAAGGCGTCCGCGGCCGGGTTGCCGGGATCAAGGGTGGCGCCGGTGACGACCACGCCGAGAATGGCGAGGAACAGCAAATACCGCATGACGCCGGTGATGCCGATGGCGTTGATGGACCCGAGCGTTATTTGCTTCAGGTTCTGCTTGCCCACAATGCCGGCGTCAATGATGCGGTGCGCGCCGGCAAAGGTTATGTAGCCGCCCACCGTGCCGCCGACCAGGGTAAGGACCGCGAACCAGTCGATCTGGGACGGAACGAAGGTTTCCTTCACCGCCAGGCCGACGGGCGGGGAGGTTTTGATCACCACGATAAGCACCAGCGCGATCATGACGAAACCGAGGATCTGGGCGAACCTGTCCATGGCCCTGCCCATTTCCTTGTTGAGGAACAGGAGGATCGCCACGGCGGCGCTCGCTATGGCCCCAGGAATGTGGGGGACGTTGAAGAGCACCTCGAGGCCGAGGGACGCGCCGCCCACGTTGCCTATGTTGAAGAACAGGCCGCCGAGACAGATCGCGAAAGCCAGAAAATAGCCCAGCCCCGGACAAACTTTGTTGGCGACATCCTGGGCCCGCAGCCCGGAAACGCCGAGCACCCGCCAGATGTTAACCTGGATGACGATGTCGATGAGGATCGACATGAGGATCGCAAACCCGAACGCGGCCAGAAGCTTTTCGGTAAAAACGGAAGTTTGCGTCAGAAAACCCGGCCCGATCGCGGACGTAGCCATAAGAAAGGCGGCACCGATGAGAATGCTCACCGTACTGCCGCCGCCGCTTTTTTTGGAGATCAAGTCTTCACCGCCTGCCACTCGGATACCCTCCGTATGTTAAATGGACTATGGACACTTCTCCTATAGTTACATAAAAAAATAATTCCGTGTCAACGCGGGACGCCGCATCAAGTACCAGATGACTTTTTCCGAAACGCAATTCCAGTAAACGTAAATAAATTCCGCTATGCGGCAATAGCGGCGAAAATGAACCAGGAATCCTTTTCCCGTTTTTTCAATGAGTGAACCGTCTACCCTGACTTACCTTTTTGTTTTTTATCGATAAATCTATAGGCGACCCAAGGCCCGCCGCATTGCCGCCGCAACGGGAATTTGGACCGGTCCGGTCGCACGGCGCATAGCTCGACGTGACGCTCACGTAATACCGTAATATTCATAGCAATATTCCATAAAATACAATCCGGGCGACAAAACCACGTGCCTGTTGCCCGGTTACCGATCCCGCAGGGTTGCATTCCCCAGGCAATGAAGACACCCTATTTCGACGGCGCGACGCGCCACACGGGAAGGGCGGCCCGGCAACGCCTCACGGCCGCAATCGCCGGGCCGTGTCTCGCTCCCCACAGGCCGTTGGGAGCGAGGTCCTACCGAACGTCTCCCGGATGACGATGGCCCCCTTGCGCCCGATTGGCGCAAGGGGGCCAGAAAAAAACGATACGCGTCCGGATCAATACACGGCTTCGAGGATCCCCTGGCCGGGCCGTTCCCCCCGGCGCAAACGCGGTTCTATCTGGCCGAAGATTATTTCCGGCACGTAGCCGACGTTGGGCACCAGGAAATCCGGTTTTGCGGCGGCCAGCTGGTCATAGTCGTTACTGCCCGACGCATACAGGCCGATTG
>JAJBSY010000354.1 GCA_020861205.1 Deltaproteobacteria bacterium
GGGCGATGTCCAGCGCGCCGCACGGGATATCGCGCCGTAATTGTTTTTGCAGAATGGCGGTAATGCGGTTAGCCAGGTCGGCGCCTCTGCGCTGGATGCCAATGAGGGCGAGGTCGGGGCTGTCGCCTCGTTTTTCCAGGATCTGGTACGCCAGGCGGTCAAGGGTGCGGGCCATTTCTTCGGCGTTCATCAGCACGGTCGGGCTTTCCATTCTTCCTCCGGTATTTGTCCCGTATCCTACGCATTTTGTCCGTTCGGAGCAAGGTGTCGGCTATTCGGCGCTACCGCTGGTCGTCCACAAAGGGGTTGAAGTATCCGAACTGGAGCGAGGGGCAGGCTTTCTTGATCCGTTTGCGGAAATTGGCGAATCCGATATGCGGCCCCATGGGGATGCCGTCGAGGAGGTCGAGGTAAAGCTCGGGGTCGATATTGAGATTGCGCAGCTGGATACAGTTTACGTCATTGGCCGTGACAAAGGCGGCAAGCGCTTCCGTTTCCAGTTCCGTGTCCGTGATGCCGGGAAAATACAGCAGGTTGAGGGACACGAAGACGCCGCGCGCCCTGGCTTCGCGGATGCTTTGCGCCACGTCGGAAAACGCGTAGCCGTGGGGCCGGTAATAGCGGTTGTAGGTTTCCTCCCGGACGCTGTTGCAACTCACCCGCAAAGAGGAAAGTCCCGCCTCGGCCATGCGGATGATGGCGCCGGGCATGGAGGCGTTGGAGTTGATATTGACGGTGCCCGTTCCTCCCGCCGCGCGGAACAGGGCGATGGCTTCGGTTATGCGGTCCGCCTCGGTAAGCGGTTCCCCCTCGCATCCCTGGCCGAAGGAGTAGATCGGCCGGTCCTTTTCATTGCCCGCGTGGTGCAGCATGACCTCCACGATTTCTCTGGCCGTGGGCGTGAAGGTCAGGCGGTTTTGCGGCGTGGCGCGAATCGCGGATCCTTCCTCCTGCTGCGAGATGCATCCCACGCAACGCGCGTTGCAGACGCGGGAGACGGGCAACGGGGCTTCATACCGGCCAAGGCAGAGATTCCGCGCCGCCGGGCACGCGTAGGTCAGAGCGCATTTCGCCATCAAGTGCTGCATGAGGCGGTTCCGGGGGTAAGCGCGCATCAGCGCATGGGCTTTTTTTTCAATTGTTTTGGGCGAAATATTGCGGAAGACCTGGCGCGGGTCATCATCGACCTTTTTGGCGCAGACATAGAAACGGTCATTGGCATACCCCAACGCTCCGTAAGCGAAAAGTGGAAGGACGGGAGCGTCTTCCTCGGTCTGGTACGCCGGGTGCGCGGTTATTGTATGCGCCGGGGAAACAAATGCCGCGACGGCCGTCGCATCCTCCACCACTTCCAGTTCCCCGGTTTCGCCGTTCAGTCCGACGGCGCTGCGGCCGGGCAGAAGAAAGAGTTCGCTTTCGTCGGGCAGGGGCATGAGTTCGTTGGGACGGGGCAGGCCGAAGGCGTCACCCTGGCGGCAGACCATCAGCAGATCGGGGTGGTCGAAGATGTTCCCGTCCTTGTCGGCCATGACCAACGCCGGACGAAGTGTCGATGATGCCATATGGTTTACAACTTCGAAGGCTGCGGCCTTCATATTTTTGTGGCGCTATAAGCCGTGTATGCGTAAAGTGTCCTCGGCGTTGGTATAGCGTTTTTTTGTCCCGCCATGCAACGGGTTCGCGTGACGGGAACGACATATCCGGGTGGAGTCGCGCATGTTTTCAGATCCGTTTTCAGCTGTTATGGCGCTGATATTGTTGGCATTTGCCGGGACGCTTGCAATTTTTTTCCGCATCTGGCGGGAACTGGACGCGATACGCCGTTCGCTCGGCGATTTGCGCGAGAGCTTGCAGTATTATGCGGTGGATGCCGCGCAACAGAACCGGGACCTCGCTAATCTGGTTGAAGACCTGCGAGACCGCGCCGCGCCGGAAGGCCCGGCAACGCCCGCTCCCGTAGCGGACAATCTTGGCGCTCTCTTGGAAAAGGGGTTGCCCAACCTGATGGAGGCCGCTTCCTTCGAGGAAGAAGCGGTTGCCGGACCGGCGCATTCGGAATCGCTCCGGTTCGGGGCCGAGGAAGAGGAGAAAGATTTTCTGCGCAGGCTTGAACCCGGTATGAGGAAAACCCCTGCACCATGAGAAAACCGCCCATGAATCAGACCGGGGGTACGCTTTTATGAGCCGGCAGCCGGTACGCAGCGTGGCGTTGATAACTAGGGACTCCGGTTCCGAGGTTCAATCCCTCCGGCAAGCCATGGAACAGTGGCTGGGCGGGCGAGGCATCCCGTGCGCTGTGATCGCGTACGAGCACACGGATACCGCCATCGCAGCCCGGGCGGGCGAGACGGACATAATCATCGTGCTCGGCGGCGACGGGACGTTTGTCGGCGTCGCCCGCAAGCTGGCCGCCGACCCGCGCCCGATCCTCGGCGTTAACCTCGGCAGGGTGGGGTTCCTGGCCGAAATCGCGCCGGATTCGTGGAAGGGCGCCTTTTCCCGTATGCTCGATATCGGCGTGCGTCTGGAAAACGGCATGGCGCTCGGCTATACGCTGTTGCGGGATGGTTCTCCGATCTGGTCGGGCCTGGCGGTCAACGATCTCGTGGTTTCGCGCGGCGGCCCGGCGCGTCTGGTGAGCCTTGCCCTGACCGTGGACGGCAACCGCCTGGCCCGGCTGCGCGCGGACGGGCTTATCG
>JAJBSY010000189.1 GCA_020861205.1 Deltaproteobacteria bacterium
GTTCGGTCTCGGGGTCATGGCCACGATCAACCAGACGCTGGATGTCGATACCGCGACCCTGGTGGCGGCCGAATTTGACTACGAAGTGGAAAAGGTCGGGTTCTCCGAGGACGACTTCCTGGAAGACCAGGCCAAGGATTCCGAGGAAAACCTGAAACCGCGCCCGCCCGTCGTCACGATCATGGGCCACGTCGACCATGGGAAGACCTCGCTCCTGGACGCCATCCGCAAATCGTCGGTCGTTTCCGGCGAAGCGGGCGGCATTACGCAGCACATCGGCGCCTACAACGTGAAGACCAAAAAAGGGCAGATCGTGTTCCTCGATACTCCCGGCCATGAGGCGTTTACCGCCATGCGCGCCCGGGGCGCCGAAATTACGGACATCGTCGTGCTGGTCGTCGCGGCCGACGACGGCGTCATGGAACAGACCCGCGAAGCCATCAGCCACGCGAAGGCCGCCGGCGTCCCCATCATGGTGGCCGTCAACAAGATGGACAAGGATGAAGCCAACCCCGACCGCGTCAAGCGCGAACTTGCCGAACAGGGCCTGGTGCCCGAAGACTGGGGGGGCGACACGACCTTCTCCTACGTGTCCGCGAAGAGCCTGATGGGGGTTGACGACCTGCTGGAAATGATCGCCCTGCAGGCGGAAATTCTCGAACTCAAGGCCAACCCGGACAAGCCCGCGCGCGGGCACATCATCGAGGCCAAGCTGGACAAAGGCCGCGGCGCCCTGGGTACCGTGCTTATCCAGCAGGGCACGTTGAAGGTCGGCGACGCCTTCGTGTGCGGCTCCCACTTCGGCCGCGTGCGCGCCATGTTTGACGACCAGGGCAAAAAGCTCAAGTCCGCAGGCCCTTCCATGCCTGTGGAAGTGCAGGGATTTGAAGGCGTGCCCGAAGCCGGTGAGGAATTCATCTGCATCGAGGACGAAAAGGCCGCCCGCCGCATCGCGGAAAACCGGGCCGTCAAGCAGCGCGAAAAGGCTCTCGCCAAGGAATCGCGCGTCACGTTGGAAACGTTCCTGTCCAGAAAGCCCGACGCGGTGGAAGCCCTCGTGCTCAACCTCGTGGTCAAGGCCGACGTGCAGGGTTCCATCGAAGCCATCACGGACGCCCTGAACAAGCTCTCCACGGAAAAAGTGCGCATCCACGTCATCCATACCGGCGCGGGGGCGGTTTCCGAATCGGACGTGTTGCTGGCCTCCGCATCCGACGCCATCATCATCGGTTTCAACGTGCGTCCCACGCCAAAGGCCAAGGAACTCATCGAACTGGAAAAGGTCGACATCCGTTTCTACGACATCATTTACAAGCTCGTGGAAGAAGTGAAGAGCGCCATGGAAGGTATGCTCGCCCCCGTGGAAAAGGAAGTCTACCTGGGGCTGGCGGAAGTGCGCGAGACCTTCAGCGTGCCCAAGATCGGCGTTATCGCGGGCTGCATGGTCTCGGACGGCAAAATCGTACGCAACGCGCAGGTTCGCCTCCTGCGGGACAACGTTGTCATCTATACCGGCAAAATCGCTTCCCTCAAGCGCTTCAAGGACGACGCGCGCGAAGTGGTCAAGGGCTACGAATGCGGCATCGGGCTTGAACGGTTCAACGACATCAAGGTCGGCGATTCCATCGAGGCCTTTGAAATGATCGAAGAGGCCGCCAGCCTGTAACCGAACGGTACCGCAACGGCAGCCGCGCGTTCCCACCGGTGACGCGCGGCTGTTCCTTTTCTCGGCCGCGGAAGCTTCGATCTGTTCGCAACCCGCCTTCCGCTCCGTACGGTGAACGACCGTTCTTTCACTCTTAATAAATCGACCAACATTTTTGTTATTGTTTGAATAAAATTACTATGTTGCATAACAAACTAGGCGCCTGTCATAAATTTTTTCGAAGAAATTCCGATAACTAGGATGCAATCTATCGACATACACCCGCCTTGTTGTTATAATTGTATCAAAATACTATCCAAACGCCGTATGTTCCCGTGTCACTGTGCCGTGCGGAGAGGAATCCGGCGTAACATTTCCGATTCGTGCCACGGCTGCCGACAGGCATTATGCGGCGCTCACACATTAATAAGGACCCTGTCATGGAAGCTCTTTCAGTTCTCCCCGCGTTGTCCGAGCCTTTGCTACTGGGGCTTTTGGGAGCGGCGCTGACCCTCGTGGGTTCCGTGTTGCGCTCCTCCCTGACGGCCACGCCCCGCAAAGTGGGCAACTGCTTCTGCGTCTTCGGCCTCATGCTTATGGTTGCCGGGTTTATCTGCATCACGTCGAACACCTCGCTTCTGGCCTATGCGCAGAAGGTGTGATCTCCATGGTTCTTGCCCTTTTGCGTGTCGAATACCGTTTGCACGGCAACGAATCGCTCAAGGACAAGCGGCGGGTTGCCAACAGTTTGAAACAAAAGGTCCGCAACAAGTTCAACGTTTCCATCGCCGAGGTGGGAAGTGAGAACGACATGGACCGGCTCGCCCTCACCATCGCGAGCGTCAGCAATGACGCCAAGCATCTTGAAAGCCGCCTCACGAAATGCCTTTCGATGATGGAAGCCGTCTGCCACGAAGAAATGGTTTATAGCGACATCGAGTATATCGGCGTAGACTGAGGCCCGCGTGTTTTTTTTATTCCGCTGCGTTCCGAAACCGGTTCCGCTGCCGGCCGGCTTGTCCAGCGTCTCCAC
The DNA here is from genome assembly GCA_020861205.1 of Deltaproteobacteria bacterium. Classification (GTDB taxonomy): domain Bacteria; phylum Desulfobacterota; class Desulfovibrionia; order Desulfovibrionales; family Desulfovibrionaceae; genus FLUQ01. The sequence continues at coordinate 2,679 of JAJBSY010000189.1, forward strand.
CGCTTTTCCTGG
>JAJBSY010000026.1 GCA_020861205.1 Deltaproteobacteria bacterium
GGATAAGGTAGTATTGCTTGCGCTCTCCGTCATCCAGCACTTCCCGGCGGCTGTAGATGCCTTCCGTGCGGTCTTTACGAGTCATATGATTCTCCTGTGCGGATATTGTAACGAGTATGCCCGTGTATAGCGGGTGTGGATAATTTTTGCAACAAAAAATAAAAAACACTATATATATTAAATGGTTAAATAAAGAGTCAATGGCGGTCAGCGGCCAGGATTTTTTGGATAGTGCCTCAACGGGATTTCGGACAAGGAAGGCGAGTTCCGCGCGGAGCGAAGTGTATTGAGACATACATGAGCTTCCCGCGGGACGAGCCTGAAGAAGTATCAAGCAAATTGAGGCACCACCGGATCTTCGGCGGGCTGAAAAGACGACGGCCCATGCGGGCCATCCTCGGCACAGGAACGGTGCGACGTCCTCACGCGATTGTATTGAGCATGGTGCCTATGCCCGCCGCGTGGAGCACGTCTTTCCGGAACTGATACCCGGCGTCAACCGCGGGGCCGCTCAGCGTCTGGAACGTGTTCATTTTTTCCAGAGTCTTGCTGATAACCTGGGCGCCCGCGACATCCCTGAGAATGCCTTGAGACCGGGACGCGGCGCCGCTAGCGCCTTGTATGCCGTCCATGGCGTTCCTCCTTGGGAGATATCCCACATGTCGTATCGGCCCATACGGCGAAAACTTGAGGCGGACACGGGATAAGCCAGAAGTTTCACGTGCCGGTTGCCGGCGCGGACGTCACGCCTGCAACCTGTCCAGCACGTCCTTCAGCTCGGCGGCCAATTCCGCCAGGCTCCGCACGGCGGCGGAGGCTTCCGTCATGCCGCTTGCCGTTTCATTGGCGATACGGTTGATTTCCTCGACCGAACGATTGATTTCCTCGGATGTGGCGGATTGCTCCTCGGCCGCCGCGGCGATGCCGGAAACCACGGCCGCGTTTTTTTCCGCGAAGGAAAGGATTTCGTCCAGAGCCTCGCCGGATGTCCTCGCGAGGGCTGATGCTTTTGCAACAAGCTCGGCGGCCAGGCTGAAGCGTTGAATGTTGTGCCCGGTCGCGGTCTGAATGCCCGTGATGCTGGACCCGACTTCCGAGGTGGCGCTCATGGTTTTTTCGGCCAGTTTGCGCACTTCGTCGGCGACGACGGCGAAACCGCGTCCCGCTTCCCCGGCCCGGGCGGCCTCGATCGCCGCATTGAGGGCGAGCAGGTTGGTCTGGTCCGCTATGTCGGAAATAACGCCCATCACGCTGCCGATGGCTTCTGTTTGTTCCCCGAGGGCCCGGATGTTGTCGGAAAGTTCCTGGGCAACGGCGCTGACTTCGTTGATGGAACCGATTACCTGGCCGACAAGGGATGACCCTTCCCGGGCCTTGCGCTGGGTGTTTTCAGCCTCTTCTTTCGCGTCGCCGGCGTTGCGGGCCACTTCGAGGACCGTGGAGTTCATCTCCTCCATGGCGGTGGCCGTCGAGTTGACCCTGTCCCGCTGCACGACCGTGCCGTCGTTGACCTGGTCGACCTGCGCGGAAAGCTGCTCGGAAGCGGCCGCCACGCGGTTGGATATATCCATGGCCTGGTTGGCGACCTCGATGATGGTCCGTTGCGTATTCTTTATTTCGGTAAGGTCGGTAATGAGCTGCAGCACGGAAAGCAGATTCCCCGAGCCGTCCAGCAGCGGGATGGCGCTATAGGCAACATCCATTGTTCCGCCTTTCGGATGGGCCTTTGTTTCGCCCCGGGCCGGTTTCTTGGTATCCACCGCTATGCGCAGCGCGTCGCTGGCCGTGCCGGAATCTTCACGGGCGAAAAGTTCCGTGCATGTTTTCCCAAGGAAATCCTCACCCGCGATATCCCTGGCCGTCTTGTTCAGGTAAACCGCCTTGAGGTCCTTGCGCAACATGACGACCGGGGAGGGGATGTTTTCCAGAACCGTGCGGAACCGGGAAAGAATGCCGTTCGTCCCTTTGATGAGCATTGCGAAATCCCCGGAAAACCTGCCTTCATTGCCCGCGGCGTTAAGGTCGCCCTCTTCCACGTGCCGTTCAAGGGCTTGATATTCCCCGATGATCTCCTTGAGAGATGCGGGGATGGTACGCAAGGCATCCGCCAGTTCGCCGATCTCGTCCTTGCGATGCACGTCCAGCCTGCCGTCGAGATTGCCAGCCGCGATTTCGTTCGCGTAGGCGACCCCTTTGTTCAGCGAGCGGACGATGGGACGGACCACCAGAAAAACCAGCACGCTGCAAAGCAGGATCGAGCACAGGACGATGAGGACGCTGGTGTTGCGCAGGGAATACAGACCGGCGTAGACGTCGTCGGCCTCCGCCCGGATTACGGCCGTGAGCCCGGAAATCGGTTCGGTTTTGTGGAACGCGACGACCTCCCTGCCGTCATTCCCTATGATCTCCGCGGGCCCGTCCTGGTTCTTCGCGATCCATTCCTTGTAGGTGGCGACGGAAGGGAGATCCGGCTTGAAGAGCCATTCCGGGTTTTTGGCCATGGCGACCAGGCCGTTCTTGTCGAGGACATAGGCGAAGCCGCTTGTCCCTACCCTGACGGGCGCGACGAAGGCATTGTAAAAGGGATCCAGGTCCATGGTCGCGTACACCACGCCCACGATTTTCCCGACGGACATGATGGGGGCGGAACCGGCCAAGATGGGGTGGTTCCCCAACCTGCAGAAAAAGG
>JAJBSY010000130.1 GCA_020861205.1 Deltaproteobacteria bacterium
GAAGACTGCCACTTGGCTGACCATCTTGTCGGTCGCGGGATCGAATTCCGTAACCGTCTGGTGGGCCGGCAGGGGAGCGCCGAAATAGATCGGCTTGATGAACCGGACCTTGTCGTACCCGTATAATACCGCCGGCGTCCAGTACCCGTATTTCTTCTGAATGTTGGTCGCCACGGTGCTCGCGAGGCCCATGGCAATGACGCCGTGGGCGATCTGCCTGCCCATGGGCGCGGCTTCAGCGTAAACCTTGTTCATGTGCAACTCGTAAAAATCACCTGTGATGCCCGCGAACAGGTAGACATCCGTTTCCGTAATGGTTTTGGAAAAGGATGTCGTATCGCCCACGGCGGGTTTTATGGCAGTCATATCGTCCCTCCGGTGCGGTTTGGAATATGCCTTACGCCAGCAAGTTGCCAGCGATGACCATGCGCTGCACTTCGCTGGTTCCTTCGTAGATTTCCGTGATTTTCGCGTCGCGCATATAGCGTTCCACCGGGTAGGACTTGGTGTATCCGAGGCCTCCGTGGACTTGCACAGCCTTGGTCGTCACCCACATGGCGGTTTCCGACGCGAACAGTTTCGCCATGGCGGCTTCCCTGCTGTACCGTACGCCCGTGTCCCGCACGGAAGCGGCGCGGTAAACGAGCTGACGCGCGGCGTCGGTTCGAAGATCCATGTCCGCCAGCATCCATTGCAGGCCCTGGTTGGCGGCAATGGGTTTGCCGAACTGAACCCGGGTTTTCGCGTATTCCACCGCCGCGTCAAGAGCGCCCTGCGCGATTCCCAAAGCCTGGGAGCCTATCCCGATACGGCCGCAGTCAAGGGACTGCATGGCGATCTTGAAGCCTTCGCCCTCCCTGCCGAGCAGATTTTCTTTGGGCACCTCGCAGTTGTCATAGATGATTTCATGCGTGGAGGAGGCGCAGATGCCCAGTTTCTCTTCTTTTTGGCCGACTTTGAAACCGGGAAATTTCTTGTCCACGATAAAGGCGGAAATCCCTTTGAGGCCTTTCGACTTGTCCGTCATGGCAAACGCGACGAAGGTATCGGCCACTCCGCCGTTGGTGATGAAGATTTTGGAGCCCTTAAGAATGTACGTGTCGCCTTCCAGGGTGGCGGTCGTCTGCTGGGCAGAGGCATCCGTCCCGGCGCCGGACTCGGTAAGGGTGAAAGCGCCCAACTTGCGGCCGCTGGCAAGATCGGGAACGTATTTTTTCTTCTGTTCTTCCGTGCCGAACTGCATGATCGGGACGATACACAGGGCCACATGGGTGGAGAGAACGCAGCCATGGGAAGCGCATACCCTGGATAGTTCCTCGATGGCCATTGCCAGGCTGATGGTGTCGCCTCCGGAGCCCTCGTATTCCTCCGGGGTGGTCAAGCCGAACAGGCCCAACTCGGCCATGCGTTTCACCGTGGCCGCCGGAAATTCGTGTTTCCTGTCAATTTCCGAGGCGATGGGCGCGACTTCTTCCACCGCGAATTCCCGTACCATGTTCCTGATGAGCAATTGGTCTTCTGTCGGCAAGTACATTGGTTTCTTTCTCCAGAGTGTTTATACGGTTTTTCGCACGGCGTTCGCATGTTGCCGGCTATTGCGCGAGACCCATGGGTTTGTCCGTGAATATGCGGGCGTCCATCAGCTTGGGCGGCGTATCCATGATGGGAACAAAGTCCATCAGGGCCAGAACGTCCTTCTCCAGGTCCACGCCGGGCGCTATCTCCACAAGATGCATACCGTCCTTGCACAGTTTGAACACGGCGCGTTCCGTTACATACAGGACGGGTTGCCCGACCTGCTGGGCATAGCGGCCGCTGAACGTCACATGCCCGACTTTTTTCAAGAATTTTTTCTGAGCCCCTTCGTGGCGGATTGTGAGCTTCCCGTCACCCGTGGCGATCTGCAGTCCCTTGGCTGTAAACGTGCCGCAATACACAAGTTGTTTGGCGTTCTGGGTGATGTTGATGAATCCCCCGGCGCCGGTCACCCTTCCGCCAAGTTTGCTGACGTTGATGTTCCCCTCCGCATCGGTTTCGGCGAGTCCCAGGAACGCGAGGTCGATGCCGCCCCCGTCGAAAAAGTCGAATTGGGCGTTTTGCTGCAGGATGGCCTCGGGGTTGGCCGCTAAACCAAACAACAACCCGCCCTGCGGGATGCCGCCGACGGCCCCGGCCTCGACAACCATGGTCATGTAATCGTCAATGCCCTCTTCATGAGCCACTTGGGCCACACCTTCCGGCATACCGATACCGAGATTGACCACGATGTCGGACCGCAATTCCATCGCGGCGCGGCGGGCGATGATTTTCCGCTCGTCCATGCGCATGGGGGAGAAAGAGGACGCGGGCGCCCGGGCATCGCCGCAGAACCATGCTTTCTGCTCGCCGCAAGCCGCGGCAAGCTCTTCCCCTTCCAACGCGACAACCGCGTCCACGTAGATGCCGGGAACCATGACGAGGCGCGGGTCAAGCGATCCCGCCTGGACCACGGCGTCCACCTGGACGATCACCGTGCCCCCGGAATTTTTGGTCGCCTGGGCAATAGCCTGGACTTCAAGGGTGGCGCCTTCATGCTGCAGGGTGACGTTGCCGCGTTCATCCGCATACGTCCCGCGCAGGAAACAGACATTAATCGGAAACGATCGGTACAAAAGCAATTCGCGGCCGCCCACCTGGACGACTTCCACC
>JAJBSY010000242.1 GCA_020861205.1 Deltaproteobacteria bacterium
GACGCTATGTATTATAATACAGATGCAATAATGCATCAAAATATTTTCCTGATCGTCATAATGGCGCGTAAAATCAGGGTTGGTGCAATTTTCGACGGCAGGCCGTCACCGAATTCTGGCCCGCCCCGCTTTGCCGCAAGCTCCCGCCCGTGCCGTCGTCCGTCATGCCCATGGGCGGCTGCCGGGCCGCCAAAAGCGGAAAGGAAGGCTCGCTCGCACACCTTGGCCGGGTGTATTCGCATCCGGACGCGACTCTTGACCTTGCCGCGTTCTTCCCGTAAGGCATCGCTTTTCCCATCCCCACGCGGAAAGAGGAAACGGAAATGACCGATCTGTTACGCGGGGCGCGCCTCGCCATCCCCATCGTTCTCGGCTACCTGCCGGTGGGTTTCGCCTTCGGCGTGCTGGCCGTGCAGGCCGGGATGACGCCGCTGATCGCCGCCCTCATGTCGCTGCTCGTCTACGCGGGTTCCGGCCAGCTTATCGCGGCGGGACTTTTCGGCGCGGGCGTCGGCCCGGCGAGCATCGTGCTCACCACCTTCATCGTCAACCTGCGGCACATGCTCATGGCCGCTGCTCTCGCGCCTTACCTGAAACACTGGAGCAAACCGCTCCAGGCCTGGTTCGCCTTTGAACTGACCGACGAAAGCTTCGCGGCCAACCTCGGGCAGTTCTATGCGGCCAAGACCGTGAATACGGGCGCGACCCTCGGCCTCAACCTTTGCGCGCACGCCGGCTGGTTGGCGGGGAGCGTTCTGGGCGCGCTTTTCGACTCGGCCATCGGCGACATCCGGCCCCTCGGCCTGGACTTCGCCCTGCCCGCCATGTTCATCGCGCTCATTTTGCCGCACCTGGCCGTGCGCCGCCGTCTGCTGGCCGTCATTTCCGGCGGCTTTCTGTCCCTGGTTTTCGCCCTGGCCGGTGCCGGCCAATGGAACGTCGTGCTGGCGACCGTCTTTGCCGCCACGCTCGCGGCCTTCCTGCCCGATCCCAGGCTTGCCCACAAGGAAGGCGCCTCCCGTGCATGACATCCTGCCCCTGGACCAGGCGCTGCTGATTTTCGGCATGGCCCTGGTGACTTACATCCCCAGGGTGCTCCCGCTCTGGCTGCTTTCCTCCAAAAGCCTGCACCCCGCCTTTATGCGCTGGCTGGAGATGGTGCCCCCGGCCGTGCTCGCCGCCCTGCTCGCGCCCGCGCTGTTCCTGGCGAAGGACGAATCCGGCGGGGAGAGGCTCTTTCTCGGCACGGACAACTTTTTCCTGCTTGCCGCCATTCCGGCCTTCCTTGTCGCCTGGAAAACCAGGAGCTTCTTCGGAACCGTGGCCGCCGGCATGGCCGCCGTCGCCGTGTTGCGCGCGCTCATGTAGGCCGCGCGCCGCTCTCCGTATGCAGAAAGCCCCGCTTTGCGCAGCGGGGCTTTTTCGTGTGGCAAGCGCGCTCCACGCGGAACTCGCCTTCGTTGTCTGAAGTCAAATTGAGGCGCTATTCGTCCAGGGCTTGTGCAATCGTTTGAAAAACCTGCGCGACGGTCAAATTCGACGTATCGATGACAATGGCGTCGTCCGCCGCTTTCAAAGGCGCGAGCGCGCGGTTCCTGTCCTGCTCGTCGCGCTCCCTGATCTGCCGCGTGACTTTGGCCACATCCTCGATGACGCCGTTCTCTGCCAGCTGGCGCACTCTGCGTAAAGCGCGGACTTCCGGCGACGCGTCCAGGAAAAACTTGTACGGCGCGTCCGGGAAGACGGCTGTTCCCATATCGCGCCCCTCGGCGACCAGAGAATAGGCTTTGCCGAGGTCCTGTTGGGCTTTTTTGAGGTATGCGCGGACAGCGGGCCTGGTCGCGTAGTCCGAGGCCAGCTTGCCCACTTCCTCGGTCCGGATTTCCTGGCCGGCGACCTCGCCGTTGCAAGCCAGCGACGTTCCGCCTCCGGAACCGGACAGGGAAAAAGAAAGGGACGCAAGCGCCCGGGCAAGTTCTTCGTCCGGCACCGCGACGTTTTTCGGCCCGAGGGTTTTTGCCACGATGCGGAACATGGCCCCGGTATCGAGGTAGGCTATGCCGCAATGCTCGGCCACCCGTTTCGCGATGGTGGATTTACCCACCCCGGCCGGGCCGTCCAGGGTAATGACGCGGGACATCACATCAAACCAGCAGGCCCGCCAGCGCGGCGATAAACAGCCGGTTTTCCGCCGGGTTGCCGACGTTCACCCGGAGATATTCCGGCAGGTTGTAGCTCTCCAACGGCCGGATGATGACGCCCCGGGTCAGAAGCGCCTCGAACACGTTGCGCGCGCTGTACCCGCGGTTGGGCGGCAGGCTGAACATGAGGAAGTTGGACTCCGAAGGATGCACGCGGCAGCCCAGTTTTTCCAGCTCGCCGGTCAGCCACGCGCGGCCTTCGCGCACGACATGCAACACCTCGGCGCGGAAGGCGGTGTCGTCGATGGCCGCCAACGCGGCCTCCTCGCCCAGGATGTTCACCGAGAAGGGCATACGCACCCGGCGGACGTATCCGGTAATTTCCGGCGGCAGGATGCCGTACCCCACCCGCATCCCCGCGAGCCCGAAGCTTTTGGAAAAGGTGCGGACAATCGCCACGTTGGCCGGGCGCTCATCCATGAACAAAATGGAGGTGGCGGCCTCGTCGTTCACGAAATCCATGTAGGCCTCGTCCACCACTAGCCC
>JAJBSY010000084.1 GCA_020861205.1 Deltaproteobacteria bacterium
CCCATCGGATGTTGAACGGTTTCAGGAAATACATAACGCCGTTGCGTTCCTCCCTGCTACCGCTCTCCTTATGTTCCAGTATTTGGGTGAAGTCGGCCCGCATCCCCGTAATCGCCGCGTAGCGTTTTTGCACCGCAGCCGCCACGGGATCCGCCGCTTGCGCGTAAGAAACGAATATAAGCAACCCGCAAAGGGTTATCACAACGTACATGAAATTCCGCATGTATGACTCCCAGTATTCCGTTAGCGGACCAGGCGCGGCTTGCTGCCGTCGGCCGGGCCGATGATGCCGTCTTGCTCCATCTGTTCCACGAAGCGCGCCGCGCGGTTGAATCCGATCCTGAACCGGCGTTGGATGAGAGAAATGGAAGCCTTGCCCTGTTCCCTGACAAAGGCCACGGCATCGCCGTACATGGGGTCGGAGGCGACGTCGTCGCCTCCGCCGCCGTTGCTGCTTCCTCCGCCCGACGCGTTACCGTCGTTTCCCCAATCGGAAAAGTCAACCTTGTAATCCGGCTTCTGGCGGCTTCGCCAGTAATCCGTTACCGCGACAACGTCATCATCACGGACAAAGGCTCCGTGCAGCCGCCTGAACTTGCCCCCGGCGGGCTTGTACAGCATGTCGCCCTTGCCGAGCAGGTGCTCAGCGCCGACCGCGTCGAGGATGGTGCGCGAATCGTGCTTCGACGTGACCTGAAACGAGATGCGGCAGGGAAAGTTGGCCTTGATGAGTCCCGTTACAACGTCCACGCTGGGCCGCTGGGTCGCCAGGATCATATGGATCCCGGCCGCTCTCGCCAACTGTGCGAGACGCATGATGTAGCCTTCCACTTCCTTGGCGGCGGTCATCATAAGATCCGCCAGCTCGTCGATGATGATGACAAGGTACGGCATGAACTCCAAGTGCGCCAAATCCGGATGTCTGGCTCGGTCGAGCTCTTTAATTTTTTCGTTGTACGCCGCGATGTTGCGGACGCCAAGCAGGGCCAGGTCGTTATAGCGGCGGCCCATTTCACCGACTGCCCAGTTCAGAGCGTTTTTGGCGAGTTCCATTTCCGTAACGACCGGATGCACCAGGTGCGGCAGGTCGGCATACACCGCCATTTCCACCCGTTTGGGGTCAACCAGCAGGAGTTTCACTTCGTCGGGCCGGGCCTTGTACAAGAAAGACAGCAGGATGGAGTTCAAACACACGCTTTTGCCCGCGCCGGTGGCACCCGCGACAAGCAGGTGCGGCATACGGGCGAGGTCCGCCATGGTCGGCGCGCCCTGGATGTCCTTCCCCAAAGCCATGCTGAGGAGCGATTCGGATTCCGCGAAAGCCTTCGAACAGAGCAGCTCTTTTAAACAAACGATCTCCCTGTTCTCGTTGGGCACCTCGATGCCGACGGTATCCGTTCCCGGAATAGGCGCCTGGATGCGGACGGCGATGGCTTTAAGCGCCAAGGCGAGATCGTCGCTGAGGTTTTCTATGCGCGCCACCCTGACCCCGGCGGCCGGGCGTATTTCGAACATCGTGACGACCGGTCCCGGCGCGATCCCGACAAGTTCGCCCTGGATACCGAAATCCGACAGGCAGGTCATGAGTGTCCTGCCCTTGGCTTCCAACACTTCACGAGGCGTTTTTTCCGAGGCGGAGGCAACCGCGTGCAGCAACGAAAACGGCGGCAGCGCGGCCCGTTTTACTTTGGGACTTTCGGGATCAGCGGCCGGGATGGTACTGACGGCTTCCTGGATGGTGATGGGAGAATTGCCAGCCGCGTTTTCCGGCTCGGGACGTAAAGCGACGGGCGCCGGGGAGTCGATTTTGGAAGGGCCGACCTTCCGGACCGCCAGTTCGCCGACATTGCCTTCCTCCAGGTCACGCACCCATGGGGGATCCTCATCGGTGATTTCCGGATCCCGCAAAAACCCGAGGTCGGTCCCGGGCAGGGCCTGACCGGCCGCTCCGGGAAGAAGCTCCCCGGCGGGAACGCTTTCCGTTTTTTCATCGAACAGGAATGTCGGTTCGGGATCCACCTCCCTGACCGGAACCGGAGGGGCAACGGGCTCCACAAGAATCGTTTCGGGTTCCGGAGCGTTGAGCTGTCTCGGTATCGGTCTGGCAACAGCCTTTTTCGGCCTGTTCTCCAGCCAACGGCGCGTTACGGCATACGCTTGCAGAGCACAAGCCTGGACGAAGGCGAGCCAGGAAAAGCCGGTCGCAAGCTGCACGCCCATCAGGAAGAGGAATATCCAGAACAGCGCCATGCCGACCGATCCGAAATACGCGCCAAAGAAGGCCGCCAGGGCGTGCCCCAAAAGCCCGCCCTTCGTAACGGACCCGACGGCGGTGCCCCAGGCTTCGGCGCTGACGGCCGCGCACCCGCCGAGCAGACAGAAGCCGCACCAGCGCCACCATGCCCACCCGTCGCACCCCAATATTCTCCGGGCCCCGGATAGAAAAAAAGCAGCCGGGATGAAGTAGGAGGCCACTCCCAGCATGTCCGCCAAAAAACCGCTTATATAGGCGCCGAACAGGCCCGCCTTGTTCCGCACCGCGTTGCCCGCGCTGGCGACGTGCGAAAGGCTCGGATCCCCGGGATCGAAGGTGGCGAGACTGAGCAAGAGCAGCAGCCCGACAAAAAGAAAGAAGAGACCGAGAATATCCCGGGATAATTTGTTGCCCGTGACGCTAACCTCTTA
>JAJBSY010000168.1 GCA_020861205.1 Deltaproteobacteria bacterium
CCCATATACGAGGCCCGGCCCAGCCTCGGCTTCATGGATGCCGTTGCGGCCGCTCCGCCGTCCGCGGCCTTGACCGCTTGCTGCCACGCGTCGGGGAGGGACCGACCCGCATCAATGGCGGACCGGAAGGCTTCGGCGGCCGGCTGCAAGGCGTCCACCATTGTCCGGTCGCCGGGTTTTGCCCCGCCAAGGGCGGATATGGCGGCCACCCCTTCCAAAAACGCGTGCGCCCATACGAATTTGTCAATCTCCGCGCCCGGGAAGTTGAGCGTGCGCGCGACGCGCAACAGCCCGACGGCATACAGGGGGCCGGAAGTGCCCCCGACGGCCCGCCTGACGGCGTTGCCGATCGCGGTAAACGCCACGGCCGGGTTGGCCCATACATTTTCCGGCAAGGCGCGGATGGCCGCCGCTCCGCGCGCCATGCTCACTCCCAGGTCGCCGTCGCCGGTCTGCATATCCAGTTCCGTCAGCGTACTTTCCTGTTTTTGCAACGTTTCGGCCACAGCCATCGCCATTTTTCGCAGCGTGGCCGAGAGGGGGCCCGGGACGGCGCTTTCCATAACCTCCTCCCGGGCGACGTTCACGTTGATATGACGGGGCTCGGCAATCACGCCCTTTCCGGGCCAGGCTGGCGCGCGGGCGTCCGCGTCCAGGCGCGCGATCCGCGCGTCGTCAACGGAAAGGAGCGTCAGCGATATTCCCGGCATTTCCAGGGACGTCATGAACGTGCCGCACCAGGCGCGTTCAACCGCCAGGGATTCCTCGCGCAACCGTTGCACCGCGCGGCGGGCGACTATCGCAAGCTCCATGGGGGGCGTTCCTCCGAGCCCGTTTACCAAAAGAGCGACGCGGTCTCCCGCTACGAGGCCTTTGTCCGCGATCAACGTGTCCAGTATCGTGTCAACTATCAGGTCGGCGGAAACGATATTGGCCTTGCGGACCCCTTGTTCGCCGTGTATGCCGAGGCCCAGCTCCATTTCCTTGTCGTCCAGGAAAAAGCTCGGGCTGCCGACAGCCGGAACAATGCACGACCCTATGGCAACCCCCATGGTACAGAGGGATGCGGCGGTGGAGCGCGCTTCCGCGGCAACTTCGGGCAGGCTGGCGCCGGCGGCCGCGGCCGCCCCCGCGATTTTATGAACCAGTACCGTACCCGCGATGCCGCGCCGCCGTTCAGGCGTCACGACTTCCCGCAAGGCGGCGTCATCCGCGACCACAACCACTTCGGTGGGGATGCCTTCGGCGATAGCCAGTTCGGCCGCCAAGCCGAAGTTCAGCCGGTCGCCCGTATAGTTCTTGACGATCAGGACAGCGCCGTTGGGTCCCGCGGTGGCGCGAATAGCCGTGAGAACCGCGTCCACGCTGGGCGAGGTGAACACGTCGCCCGCCACGGCGGCGGTCAGCATCCCTTTGCCGACGTACCCGGAATGCGCCGGTTCGTGACCGCTCCCGCCTCCGGAAATAATCGCCACCTTTCTGCGCCGTGGTTCCGGCAAATCCGCCGCGACGATGACATCCGCGTCGGCAAGCAACGCCTGGTCGGGATTCAGGGCGACGAACCCTTCCAGCATCTCCCGCACGACGTTATGGGGATTATTGATAAATTTTTTCATGCTACGCTCCGCCTCCGTTATAATTTGCCTGCAGCCCGTGAGACAACGGAATGCAACAGTAGCAAGCGTGTTACATATACATAAGCAATATTTTTTTCTATTTAAGCATAAGAAAATTTAATATTTAGGCGGAAGCCTATGCTGCCCCGAGGGTCAGGGAATAGGGAATGGCCCGTCCAGCATCGGCATCAATTTTTGGGAAAGGTCGAGACCAGGGTGGCAATGTCCACAAGGTTTTGGATGATAAACTGGTCTCTGTCGGCGTGCCAGGCCGCCTGCATTTGCAGGCTGGGCATCCGCGGGGCGTTCCTGATTTCCACCAGGCTTCCGTCCCGCAGGCTGTTTTTCACAAGCGCTTCCGGAAGGATGCCGATACCCGTACCGGCAACGATGAGCTGTACCATTGTGAGCACATTGTCACAACTATCGACGCCGACGGAAAATTGTTCCCGCTCAAGAATTTCACGCAATCGTGGATAGAGAACGGAATCTTTTGAAAGAGACCAGATCGGGTGGTGCGTGATCAATTCCCTCCAGTCCAGTTCGGACAGGTTCCCTTTTTTTCCAACCTCGGAGGGGGCGCCCACCCATAAGATGTTCATCAACCCGACCGGGCAGGTTTTGAAACGGTATGCGTCCAGCGGAATAGCGAGAAAAACGAGATCGAATTTACCGTTTTCAAGGTCCCGTTGCGTATCTTCCGTGAGGCCCACGCTTACTTCGTAGGATAGGCGCGGCATGACCCGCCGGGCGGCGTTGATTAACTTGGGAAACCAGGTAAATCCGAGTATTTCGCTGATCCCGATTCGCACCAGGCCGGTAGCCGCCCCCGGATTTTCCAGGGAGAGCACGGTATCCTTGACGGCCGCCAGCAGGGGATCGATACGCCGGACAAGCTCCCTGCCGCGCATCGTCAACTCCATGTTGCGCCCGCGCTTTTGAAAGATCGGAAAACCGAGCCGTGTTTCCAGTTCACGGATACGCGTTGAAATCGCCGGTTGGGTGATGTGCATATGGTCGGCGGCCGCCTGGAACGTCCCAAGGCGCGCTATGCAGCATAG
>JAJBSY010000294.1 GCA_020861205.1 Deltaproteobacteria bacterium
GGTGGGGGTGTATTTCACGATGGGGCGCTGGTACGGGATGTGGCGGCTGTTGGAATAGCCGACGGCATGGCCGATGCCCGAATCCGGTATGCCGCCGACGAAATCCACCTCCACGTCGTCTTCGTTGCCGAGGCAGGCCCCGCACCGGTAGCGGAACGCCTCCACGTTGCGGCCCTCGTAGTCGGAGGAAGGATACCCGTAATACACCCAGAGGAAGGTGCATATCTGCATTTTGTCGCCCGGCGGAATGCGGGTTTCAACCCCCTCCGGGGTGATGAAAACGGCCTCGCCGGGGCCCAGGTCGCGCAGGGGGGTATAGCCCAGGTTGAGAAAGGCGCTGGATTCCGACGAGAGGGCGAAACCGTCCGCGCTTCTGGCGAGGGTGAGCGGCGTCCTGCCCAGCTTGTCGCGGCAGCCGTACAAGCCTTCCGGGGTCATAATGGCGAAGGTGCAGGATCCCTTGACGTGTTCATGGATGGACCGGATGCCGTCCTCGAACGTCTTCTCCGCGCTGAGAAGCATGGCGATGATTTCCGTCGGCCGGACGGTTCCGTCGGACGCGCCGCTGAAAAAACAGTGCGAGGCGTTGGCTTTTTGGGCGAGTTCTGCGCTGTTGGTGATTCTGCCGACGGTGGCGATGGAAAAACGGCCGAGGTGCGAGGTAAAGGTCAGGGGCTGGGCGTCCGTATCGCTGATGGCCCCGACGCCGATGTTGCCCTTGAAGGCGGCCAGGCCGGGCTCGAGCTTGGTCCGGAAGTAACTCGACTCCAGGCGGTGGATTTTCCAGTTGAATCCCGAAGGCCCGGAAACGGCCATGCCGCCCCGTTTGGTCCCCAGGTGGGAGAGGTAGTCCGTGCCGTAAAAGAGCTCGGAAACGCAGTCGCTTTTTTGTGCAATGCCGAAAATGCCGCCCATATGCCGCACACTCTGTAAAATTTTTCCGGTTCGTTTCTTCCGCCGAAGAAGATCTCTTATAAAAGTCCCGGGACGACAAGTACAGCGAAAAAGTCCAGACCGATCGGTTTTCCCTGCCCCCCGAAGCAACACAGCAATGCGCGGGTGCGCGGGCAAGGTCTTCGGAGTGCTTCGCTCCATGCGGAACTCGCCTTCCTGTCCGAAAGTCATATTCAGGACTACCGTTTTCGGACACCGCTTGACAATTCACCCTTATAGGAATATTTCGACATATAACGAAATGACGGAGGTGTGACATGTTCGACTTTATGACCGTTGCCCGAGCCCTCACGGACGAGAACCGGGTGCGCATCCTCATGGCCCTGCGCGACCGGGAGATGTGCGTCTGCCAGGTGACGGGTTTCCTGGATCTTTCACCGTCCACGACCTCCAAGCATTTGTCGATTCTGAAACAGGCCCGGCTCATCGAGAGCCGGAAAAGGGGCAAATGGGTCTATTACCGTTTGGCGAACGGCAAGACCTGCTCCGCCATCGTCCGCGGCGCTCTTTCCTGGGCGGCTTCGAGCGTCGGCGACTCCCCGCTCGTGCGCGAGGACGCGCGCCGCATCGAAGGGATACTGGAGCGCGAACGGCAGATCTGCCAAGGCATGGAAGCCGATGCGGATTCCTTTCACTCCCTTGAAATTCACACCCTTTCCGATCCGGAAATGGACGCCGTTTCCGCCGAGGAGAATTGACCATGAAGGTATCTTCCTGCGCCTGCTGCGCTCCCGGTGAAAATCGTACGCGTTGTTCCGCGCCGGATCGCGGTGCGGACCATGACCATGATCCCGGCCGTTCCCTTGCGGAGGCGGACGACCACCACCATAACCACGATCACGGAGACGGCTCGCCTCAGCGGGAGATGGCGCTCCTGGGCGCGGCCGGTCTTTTTTTCGCGCTGGTCATGATTTTCGAAGAAGGGCTGACCGTCCGGTTCGGTTCTTTCGCCGCGCCGCTTTTGTACGCGATCCCGTATCTGGTGTGCGGCTGGTCCGTTTTCAGGACGGCGGGGAGGCTGATTCTCGCCCGGGACGTGATGAACGAGTTCACCCTGATGGCCGGGGCGACCCTGGTGGCCGTCGGGCTCGGCCAGTATGCCGAGGCCGTCGGCGTCATGCTGTTCTACCGCATCGGGGAATTTTTCCAGGAACTCGCGACGGAGCGGTCGCGCCGGTCCGTTCAGGGACTTCTCGCCTCCAAGCCCACCACGGCCCATGTGCTGCGAGGCGATACCACGGCTACAATGGACGTCGACGCGGTGCGCGTCGGCGATTCGGTCGTGGTGCGGGCCGGTGAAAAAGTGCCCCTGGACGGGGTCGTCCTCTCCGGCTCGACCCATGTGGACCAGTCTCCATTGACGGGTGAATCCGTGCCGGTCGCCGTCACCGAAGGGGATCCCGTTCTCGGCGGTTCGATCAACGCTGGCGGCGTCATCACGGTCATGGTAACGGCCGCCTTCGCGGACACGCACATGGCCCGCGTCCTGGAGATGGTCCAGAACGCGGCGCAAAACAAGGCCCCGACGGAGCGTTTTTTGACCCGGTTCGCCCGGTACTACACGCCGGCCGTCGTAACGCTCGCCGCCCTGGTCGCCGCGCTCCCGCCGCTGGTTGGGGGGGGCGACTGGCATACCTGGATTTACCGGGCCCTTGTGCTCAAGGTCAAATCATGCCCCTGAGCGAAGGTCATCTACGTTCCGCTCAGCTATTACGCCTCAAT
>JAJBSY010000312.1 GCA_020861205.1 Deltaproteobacteria bacterium
GAAACGTTGAGCGTGGCCTTACCATACCGACCGTACAGTTCGATGGCTTTTTGCGCCATGAACTCCGGCAGGGGCGGACTTTCAAGAGACGCGAACAGCTTTTCCATTTCCGGCGCGTCGAAGCCGTCCGAGGCCAGACGGCCGATCAACGGGGTCCAGGACAGCCCCTCTTTTGCCGGGAGCTCCTTCGGCTGGACAGGAGGGGGCGGGGAGGGCGTCTGCGGCGCGGTTTCCAGGGCGACCTCTTGCCCGGCAACCGGTTTTTCTCCCTGGGAAACCTGGCTGGAGAGCGGGACAGCCCGCTCGGCCGAAGGAACGACGGCGGCATTGCCCGCAAGTGCGTGTTCCGGTTCCGGTTGCGAATACCAGGTTTGTGGGGCGTGTCCGGTCGGCTGGAAAGACGGGTTTTCCGGGGACGCAGCGGAAGCACTCCGCGATCCTTGCGGCGAAGGAACGAAGCCGTCCCACAAACCCAGCGCGCTTAAGCCCGCGAAAAACACGATCAGCCCGACGGCGAGCGCAAGGCGTCGGGCGGGTGGTTTGCGAAGATTGGTTCTTGTTGGCATCATATACAGTCTTTTTCGTGGTCCGCAGACGGTACACCATATCCGATTCCCGATGGGAGCGCAAAGATGTCCTTCCGGTCGCCGGGTTGCGGTTTTTTCCGAAGGTTGCGCCGTTTGCCATCTGGATGGAAAGCGGGTTGCCCGGCGCGCGGGAACGCTTTTTGGCGGCATCCGTCGAAATGAAAAAATACTACATACTTTGCGTGGGAAGAACCTGACGCGGCATCAAGCTCATTGAGGCCCGTCATGAGGATTCTTTACGAATTACGAAGGTTCGAGTATGATAAAGGGCTTTACAACTGTTATTATTTGTCCGTCCAGAGGAGAGTCTATGACCAGCCGCCTTTTCGGCACCGACGGCGTTCGCGGCCATGTTAATACCTATCCCATGCTGCCCGACGTGGCGTTGCGCCTCGGTCTGGCGGCAGGCATGTATTTCCGGAAGGGGACCCGGCGCCATCGGGTGGTCATCGGAAAGGATACCCGCCTATCCGGGTACATATATGAATACGCCCTTGCTTCCGGACTGTGCGCGGCGGGTATGGACGTTTTCCTGGTCGGGCCTTTGCCCACGCCCGCCGTCGCGTTTCTGACCCGTAACATGCGGGCGGATTTCGGGATCGTCATCTCCGCTTCCCACAACCCCTATGACGACAACGGCATCAAGTTTTTCGACGGCCGGGGCTTCAAGCTCGCCGACGAGGTGGAAGACGCCATCGCCGCCATGGCGTTGGATCCGGACCAGAAATGGGCCTATCCGCCTTCCGACAAGGTGGGGCGCGCGTTCAAGGTAGCGGATGCCCCCGGCCGGTATATTGTCGCTCTCAAGAACAGTTTTCCGTCCACCCTCACCCTTGAGGGCCTGCGGGTCGTCATCGACTGCGCCAACGGCGCCAACTACAGGGTGGCGCCCATGGCGCTTGAGGAGTTGGGGGCGGAGGTCATCGCGCTGGGCGTCTCCCCGGACGGGCTGAACATCAACGCGGAGTGCGGTTCTCTTTTCCCGGGACTTACGGCGGACAAGGTCCGCGAAAGCGGGGCGGATATAGGCCTTGCTCTTGACGGCGACGCGGACAGGCTCATCGTGGTGGATGAAACGGGGCACGTACTCGACGGAGACCAGATCATGGCCATCTGCGCCGCGGATATGCTGCGCAAAAAGGCGTTGCCGGGCAACAAGCTGGTGGCCACGGTCATGAGCAACATGGCATTGGAAGTCTTTATGCGCGACATGGGCGGTGAACTCGTCAGGACGAAGGTGGGCGACCGTTATGTCGTCGAAGCCATGCGCGAGCACGGCGCCGTCCTGGGAGGCGAACAATCCGGCCACCTGGTATTCATGGAACACAACACGACCGGCGACGGCCTGCTTGCCGGGTTGCAGCTTTTGCGCATAATGCGCGAAACGGGAAAAAAATTATCAGAACTCGCATGTCAGTTGCGACTTTTTCCTCAAGTTCTGGTAAATGTCAAAGTAGAAAACAAGAGGCCCTTTGAACGCTTGCCCGGTGTGACGCGAGCGGTGCAACACGCGGAGTCGATTCTCGGCGACCGGGGGAGGGTGCTCTTGCGGTACTCCGGGACCGAACCGCTCGCCCGCGTCATGGTCGAGGGCGAGGATGCCGCCACCGTGCGGAAACTGGCCGGGGACATTGCCGCCGTCGTTACCGAGGAATTGCGCTGACATACAGAAGGAGTCCGTCATGAATATTCGCAAGGTGGTCATTCCCGTCGCGGGCTGGGGTACGCGCTCTTTGCCCGCGTCCAAGAACATCCCCAAGGAAATGCTGCCCATATATAACAAGCCCGTGGTCCAGTATGTTGTCGAGGAGGCTATCCAGGCCGGGGTCAAGGATGTCGTGTTTATTACGAACAAGGACAAGCACGCCATTGAGGATCATTTCGATTATAACCTGCAATTGGAAGCCGTGCTTGAACGCGGTGGAAAAACGGAACTGCTCGCCACGGTACGGGCCGTGGCCGAGATGGTGAATGTCATTTCCATCCGGCAGAAGAAGCAGCTCGGCCTCGGGCACGCGGTCTTGTGCGCGAAGGACGTTGTCCGTTCCGACGAGGCATTCGGCATTTGCGTTGGGGATGACCTCATGT
>JAJBSY010000040.1 GCA_020861205.1 Deltaproteobacteria bacterium
AACCGTACGACATCCCCACGGAATTCGACCCCAACCTGGCTTTGGGCATTGTGTGGGGAAAAGATTTGGCGGAAGTGCGCGAACGGGGAATTTCCTTCCTCGATCACCTGGTTCTGAACGGAGCAAACAGCGCAGGAGACCCGCTTAAATCGAACGTCGATTTCCTGCGGGAAAAAACCAACCGGATTTTGTTGTTTTAGTTAGTTGCTGCCAATTTTGCCAAAAACGCGGGGCTTGATCGCTCCATTCTCCTGTAAGAGGGGAGATTTTGGCCCCCGATCGGGGAATACAGCGGGGCCGCGCG
Organism: Deltaproteobacteria bacterium; assembly: GCA_020861205.1. Lineage (GTDB taxonomy): Bacteria > Desulfobacterota > Desulfovibrionia > Desulfovibrionales > Desulfovibrionaceae > FLUQ01. Next base: position 305 of record JAJBSY010000040.1, read on the forward strand.
GCCCCCATACCGGAAAGGCCCATGGATAGAGAAAAGAAACTGCAGCAGTTAGGCGAGCGTCTCAACTATATCCGCGATATATTCGCGGGCAAGCACAACGAAAATGTCCGCCTGCTCGAAACGAAAATGGCCGATTACCGCCAGCGGGAAGTCGCCCTTACCGATGCGGAAAAGACCGAAGCGGTTACCACGCTGGCGGACCTGTTTGATTTTGTCGAGCGTAAACTCGAAGCCGACTTGACGCCGATGGACAAGGTGCGGATCGTCCGGCACCCGCAGCGCATCTGCCTGCGCGATATTCTTGAAAACGTCTATGACAATTATACGGAAATCGGCAGCAAGGACGAGCATTCCATTGACCCGGCCATGGTCATTGCCCGCGCCTATATAACCAGGCGTCAGGGCAAAAAGGTATACAACCAGTCGGTCATGGTTATCGGGCAGGAAAAGGGACACGGAGAAGAATTCCGCAACGGCGGCTCGGTAAAACCTTTCGGCAACGCCAAAGCCCAGTATTATATGAAAATTGCGGAAACCGAGAACATCCCCATCCATACCTATATTTTTACGCCGGGTTCCTATCCCATTGAAGACTCTCCCGGCGCGGGCCAACAGATCGCCAAGAATATCTATGAACTCTCCAGCTTGCGCGTGCCCATCGTCGCGGTCATTTCCGAGGGCGGTTCCGGCGGGGCCGAGGCTATCGGCCTGGCTGACCGGCGGCTGATGTTGTCCCACGGATACTACTCCGTTATTTCTCCCGAGGGCGCGGCCGCCATCGAGGGGCGCCTGCGCGAAGGCCAGCGCGCGAGTCCCGAGCTCATCGAGCAGTGCGCAAGCCAGATGAACATTACGGCTGAAGACAACCTTCGCATGGGGTATGTGGATTACGTCATCCAGGAACCGGAGCTGGGCGCGCGGCCGTATCACTATGATTTTTTCCGTTCTTTGCGACAGGAAGTTTTGCGCGCCACTGACGAGGTCGCGCTGGGCGTTCGCGGCATCGGGCTTTTCCGGTCGCTGGGCGCCAAATTCCGCCGGAAAAAACCGGCCAGCGAAATTGATTACGATACGACCCATGTGCGCTGGAACCTTTCTCCCGGCAAATTGGACAAGCTGGTAGCCAAACGGCATCGCAAGTTCCGCAAACTTTCCATCACCGCCTACAAGGACGAGCGTTCCGGATATGCCCGTCTGCGGGACAAGCTCGCGTCCTTCTGGTGGGATTGGACCTCGCACTTCAAATACGACTTCCTCGGCAGACGCAAGCAAAGCGTTTCCTACGCCATCGAGGATATCGACGCCGAAGTGCGGTTCATGACCCGGAGGCTTTTCGGCCCGCTGGTCAGGATTTTCCGGAAACTCCCCGGTTTTTCCAAGCGGAAAACCGAGGAAACGGAACGGCAGTTGACGGAGCTCTCCGATTGGGACGAGCAGGACACACGCGGCGGCAACTGGGCGTATATCAGCCCGAGAGCCAAGGAAGACCGCGCCATAACCTGCCCCAACGCCGGCACCCATGGATGCCTCGACCTGTGGGCGCCCGATCTTTACGGCGAATTTGCCGGCGTATGTCCCAACTGCGGGCACCATTTCCCCATGGAATACGAGTGGTACCTGAGCAACATGTTTGATCCTGGCTCCCTTTACGAGTTCAACTCCCAGATTGAAGCGGGCAATCCCCTGGATATCCCGGGCTTCGATCTCAAGGTCGAACAGGCGAAAAAAGCCACGGGGCACAAGTCCGGCTGCATGACGTTCGAAGCGCGGATAAACGGGATCAAACTCGTGGTAGCCATGTTGATGGCGACTTTTCGCGGCGGCACCGTCGGCGCGGCCGAAGGCGAAAAATTTCTGCGCGCCGCCGCCCGGGCCAGGCGCAAACGCTATCCGTTCCTGGCTTATGTTCACGGCACGGCCGGCATCCGCATTCAGGAAGGAACCAACGGCGTCATCCAGATGCCGCGCTGCACCATGGCTGTCCGCCGGTATATTGACGCCGGGGGATTGTACATTGTCATGTATGATACCAATTCCTACGCCGGTCCCGTCGCGAGCTTTCTCGGATGTTCGCCGTACCAGTTCGGCATCCGTTCCGCCAACGTGGGGTTTGCCGGTCCGGGCGTTATCACCGAAACCACGGGCATGGTTTTGCCGCCCCATTATCATAATGTATACAAAGCTCTGGCCCGGGGGCATATCCAGGGTATCTGGGACCGTCGCGAAGCGCGCTTCAACTTGACCCAGGCGTTGCACACCATGGGCGGCCGGAACTTGTATTACAGATAGACCAAGCGCCTCGGCCGGAGGCGTTACAGGATACACGATGCTGGACGTAATCAAGCTGCTTGAGGAAATACAGGCTTCTCCC
>JAJBSY010000103.1 GCA_020861205.1 Deltaproteobacteria bacterium
GACTATCTCGGCCTCGGCACGGGCGCGACATCCACTATCAAAGGCGCGCGCTGGACCGACCCCCCGGATATCGCGCGCTGGATCGAGAACGTCGGCGCGGGACGGTTGGGCCATGAAGCGGAAACGCTCTCCCCCAAAATCAGGATCCTGGAAACGATCATGCTCCGGTTGCGCACGACCAGGGGACTGCGGATAAAGACATACCGGGAAATGACCGGCCGGGATTTCCTGAAAGACAACAAGCGGCTCATCCACCTGCTGCACCGCCGGGGCCTGATGCGCATCCGGAACGGATACGTGCGGCTGACCCGCAACGGTATGCTCGTTTCCAACGCCATTCTTGAACATCTTTTCGAGGCCGTGGATAGCCAGCTGGACGATGGCGCCGAATAGAAAAACGGGCATTCCCGCTAATCGGCGCGTATAGAAAAAATTTTCTGTCCGTACAAATCGATTCCCTTTTTTATCCCTTTCACGTAATAGTAAAGGTTTTCTCTTCAACTTTCCTTTCCGGTTGCGCAGAAAAGAATACATCTGGTATGTTGCGGGCAAGCATTTTCGTTACGAATGCGCCCGAATATCTGATGCAGGAGTAATCATGGGCAAGCAAGTTTCCATCAAGGACGTAGCCTTACGCGCGGGTACTTCCATCGCTACGGTTTCCCGTATCCTGAACAACGTGGGGTACCCCGTTTCCGACGAACTCCGCGCCAGGGTGGAAGCCGCCATCCGCGACCTCGGATACCGCCCCAACCGGATGGCCCAGAATCTCCGGAGCAAGCAAACCCAGTCCATCGGGCTCATCGTGCGTGATATCTCCGTCAGCTATTTCAGCCTCATTGCCAAGGGCGTCACCGAGGAAGCCTCCTCCCGCGGCCTGATGCCGCTGGTGTGCTCCTCCAAGCGCAACCCCCGGCTTGAAATAGAATACCTGAGGCTTCTCGCCCAGTACCAGGTCGCCGGCGTCATCCTGGCCGGCGCGAGCTGGGAAGACGAAGACTACAAGAAACGGATGCGCGAGACCGTGGCGGATCTCCGCGCCCAGGACGTGCGCGTCATCGGCTGCGCCCCGCAGGAGGTCACCATGCCCTGCGCCCTGGTGGACAACGAGGATATCGGCAGGCAGGCTTTCAACGAGCTGCACAAGCAAGGGCACAGCCATATCGCGGTTTTGGGCGGCGAAGCGGGAAACCTCTCGAACAGGTTGCGCATCAAGGGTTTTACCAAGGCTGCCGACGCAAAGGGGGCGACGTACAAGGTCTCTTCCGGGGCCTTTTCCTGGGAACACGGGCACGACGCCCTTGCCGTCATTCTCGCCCAGGACCCTGAAATAACCGCCGTATATGCGACAAACGACCACATCGCCGTCGGCGCGCTCCGGTATCTCGAAGAAAACGGGCGGAACGTTCCCGAGGAAATTTCCGTGCTCGGCACGGGCGACGTGGCAGTCGCTCCCTATACCTTCCCCGCTTTGTCCACTATCAAGATGCCCTTCGAATCCCTGGGGGCCGCGGCCGTGAAAATGATCTTCGACCCCAATCTCGCCGAGGACACCGTCGTGCCTTTCGCCTGCGAATACGTCGCGCGGGAAAGCGTGGGGCCCAGACCGTGAAGCGGGGGGCGCGCCATATGGTCCGCCTTTTCGCAGCGGTTCTACTGGCCGCGGCCTGTACGGCGGGGCCGGCCCTGCCCTCCTCCGCCGAACGCCTTCTCACCCTCGGAGCCGCGCCCCTGGGCGGCACCTATTATCCCGCCGGCATAGCCATAGCCGACATCATCACCAAATACGTTCCCGATACGGACGTCCGGGTCGAAGTGACCGGTGGCACCATGGAAAATCCCGCGCTCATGCAGCAGGGCGAATTGCAGCTCGGCCTCGCGAACGCGGACGCGGCGTTCTTCGCCTATACGGGAAAACCGCCTTTCAAAGCTCCCCTCGGCGACCTGCGCGCCCTGTTTGTGGGGCTCGCGCCCGGCGTTGTCCAGTACGCGGTTCTCGGCGACTCCGGAATCGCCACCGTCAAGGACCTTGCGGGAAAACGCGTCGCCGTCGGCCCGCAGGGCAACAGCTCCGGCCTGCTGTTCGCCAAAATCCTGAATTTCTACGGCCTGGGCGTTGACGACGTGACGCGCAGCTTCGTTTCTTTCGCCGACGGCGTCAGCGAGCTTGTGGACGGGCACGTGGACATGGCCATCGTTCAGGCGGGCCTGCCCGCTCCCGGTTTGCAGGAAGCGTTCACCAGCCGTAAAAACATCCGCATCCTCTCTCTCCCCGATAAAGAGCGCGACGCGTTTCTGCGCGAATACCCATACTACATTCCGGTCACCATTCCGAAAGGTACCTATTCCGGAATGGTGGAGGACGTAACCACGCTGGCCACGCAAAACATGGTCCTGGTGCACGCGTCGCTTTCCGAAGATCTTGTCTACGCCATAACCAAGGCCGTTTTCGAACATTTGCCGGACCTTTACACCGCGCACCCTTCCTTGCGGTCCGTTACGCTTGAAACCGCGGCCAACAGCCCCATCCCCCTGCACGAAGGCGCGCGTCGCTACTTCAGGGAGATGGGGGTGATGCCCTGAGAAGCCATGCCCGATTCTCTCTTCGCGACCACCCTTCCGGGGAGGCATCCCCCCCTGCCCGATCCCGTTCCGGGAACCCTGCCCAAACGG
>JAJBSY010000318.1 GCA_020861205.1 Deltaproteobacteria bacterium
GCGGAATTCGCGACGACGGCCTAGGCGCACGCAGAAGGGCTGGGCGCGGAATTCGAGGAAGAAACCGGGGAAGAATCCTCGGAAGGGTAACACTGCCGCCACGGCGGCGAGAAAAATAAAAAAACGGGCGCGCAGCGCCCTCCGGCGACAAATCAGATGCGGATGAGACGCCGGAAAACAGGAGGTCGATTATGTCTCTTAGCGCAAGTATGTGGACCGCGGTTACCGGTTTGCTGGTGCACGGCGAAAAAATGAACGTCGTGGGCAACAACATCGCCAACGTCAACACCATCGGGTTCAAAGGCTCGCGGATGGATTTCGAGGATTTCGTCAACCAGAACGTATACGCCGCCGCCGGCCCTTCCCAGGTCGGACGCGGGGTGTCCATCGGGGCCATCTACGGCAACTTCTCCCAGGCGGCCTTTGAATCGTCCACGGATCCGACGGACATGGCCATTTCCGGCGAAGGGTTCTTCAAGGTGAAGCCCGTCGGCACGGACACCGAGTATTACACCCGCGCCGGGAACTTCCGCTTCAACGCGGACGGCTACCTCGTGGATCCCCACGGGTACGCCCTGCAAGGCTGGCGCATCCAGGTGCCAACCCCGTCCCTGGCTTCCGGCAGTTCTTCCGCCGCCGGTTCCACCTCCGCTTCCTCGCTGAAGGGGTCGGGCGCGCCCACCAACATCAAGCTGGACAGCTTCACCTGCGACCCCAAGCATACCAACAACATGTCGCTGGAACTCAACCTCGATTCGCGGCAGTCCGGCAAAACCTCCAACACCACGAGCACGCCGGGGCTCAATCCGGGCGATCCCGGTTATGACTACGCCGACCCCTTCTTCGCCCTGTTCAAGAACTGGGACGCCACCCAGACCCCGGCGCTGGGCGAAAACGAGTACATTTACCAGCACACCATGAACATCTACGACGAAGGCGGGACCATGCACAAGGTTACCGTGTACTTCGACAAGGTGGAAAACAAGGAACTGGATCCGAACACCACCCAGGGCAACATCCAGCACTGGGAGTATATCGTGACCATCGACCCGACCGAGGACTACCGCGACTTCGCGGACGGCGGAGCCGTCCCGGACAAGATGAAAGGCATCCTCATGTCCGGCACCCTGACCTTTGACTCCACGGGCGAATTCAAAAACATGACCGCCTACGTCCCCACGGAAGGCGCCGCCGGCACGAACGGCACCGACGATCTGAGCACCTGGGTGCAGGCCCCCGTCTCCGCCAACGGCTACCCCATGTTCTGCCCCAACTTCTCCGGGGCTCCGGGCGCCAGCGAAGCCTGGGATCCCGCAACGCCCGGCAACGTCAACCCGCTGGCCCAGAATTACCTTGTGGAACTGAACCTCGGCCTGCGCAACAAGGGCGATGCCTGGAGCGCCTCCCTTCCGGCCAACGCCGCGGGCATCGCGGGCGACGCCTCCCTGGTCGCGGGCATCGACCAGAACGACCTGGAACCGCAGCCCGGCCGGACCAAGAGCTACGCCCAGTCCTCCGGTTCCGTGAACCAGTCCCAGGACGGGTACTCTTTCGGGTATCTTTCCACGGTGCACGTCGACCGCGACGGCATCCTGTACGGCAAATACTCCAACGGACAGACCCTGGCCCTCTTCCAGGTGGCGCTTTACGACTTCATAAGCCCGCACAACCTGCGGCGGGAAGGCGGCAACCTGTTCAGCCAGACCAGGGAATCCGGCGACGCCACCTCCGGTCCGGCCAACAGCATGGGGCTCGGCAGCGTGTACGGGAACTCCATCGAACAGAGCAACGTGGACCTTTCCACGGAATTCGTGCAGATGATCACGACCCAACGCGGATTCCAGGCCAACTCCAAGGCAATCACGACAGTGGATACCATGCTCGAGACCGTCATCGGCATGAAACGCTAATACCGGGTGAGACACGGGGGGAAAATATTTCCCCCCGTCCACATACAGCGAAACACAGGGATGGTGATCGACTCAGGCGGTCTGCCCGGTAAACCGGGCGGCCCCGACGGGGTGGCGCCGCATCGCCCCTCGCTCCCCCCGTTCGACAGGAAAGTTGAGCGGGGGGATATTGGTTTTTCCGGGCAAATCGTTTAGGCTCCGCCCAAGACGCCCCGCACATCGAACTTCGGGCCGGAAGGAGGGATCCATGGAAGAAAGAAGATCTGACGAAAACCGGGCGCTCAGGCAACTGGTTGACGCCCTCAAGGAATACATCGCCGCGCGTGATTCCCTGTGGTCTCTCGGATTCTTCGACCGGATATTCCGGTTTACCCGGTGCGTCGCCATGCTCAACCGGTACGACACCGCCCGGGAACGCGTGCGCTCCGCCGTCAAGGACGTGAAGGAGGCCGCCGAAACAGCCGCCATGGAGACCGTCTCCCGAATCGAAGTCATGGAAGAGCCCCCCACGGCGGAAGCCAAGAGCCTCGTATCCATGGAAGAATTCGAAATGCTGCTGGGCAAGCCGGCCATCCTGAAAAAACGTCCGCCCGGGAAGCCCCTCAAGCAGATACCCTGAGGCGTGCCGACGCCTGAAACGGCGTTGCCGGGCGGCGTTTCGGACGCCGCCCGGCAACGTTTTGAGCCCCGCCCGGCCCGCGACGGGGGACCTACCCCCCCCAGTTGGGGGGCCTTTAAAACAAAGCCCAGCCCCACCCCGCC
>JAJBSY010000101.1 GCA_020861205.1 Deltaproteobacteria bacterium
TGAACACTGAGAATTCATTCTGGACGCGTCCGACAACGCGCTCGAGACGGTCACCCGTCAGATGCGGGCCCCGGCCGGCCGGGTCAGGGTCAGCATGTACGCCGATACCTATCATGGGTTGCTGCGGGGAGCCTTCAGCGCCTTTGCGGACCGATGGCCCGATATCCAGGTGAACGTCACCTTCTCCGAAGACCCGGCCCATCTTATGACGGAGCCGTATGACGTGACGTTCCGGATCGAGCCGCTCCCGGACTCTGCCATGGTCGCCCGGAAAATCTACACGATCGACCCGGCCGTTTATGCCTCCCCAAAATTTCTGGAACGGCACCGGGCGCCCGAGGAACCCCGGGATCTGCTCGATCTGCCCTGTATCACCCTTGCGCGTTTCGGGAACATGTGGGAATTGCGCAACCGGGACAGGGTCGAGACACTGTATATCAAGCCCCGGTTTGTTTTCAGCAGCGTCCCGCTGATGACCGAGCTCATGGTGGGCGGGCACGGGGCCGGATTGGTGCAGAGGAAGATCGCGTTACCCTACCTTGAAACCGGCCGACTTGTGCAATTGCTGCCCGAGTGGAACGGTCCCCGGCATGACCTGTTCATCCTGACGGCCGGCAGGCAGGTACCGCAACGCGTGCGCATCTTTGTGGATTTCATCCGGGATTTCCTCGAAACCGCCAAGACCCCGCAGCCGGACCGGTAACCCTGCTCGCGAATTTCCCGGCTGAGGCTCCCGCCGGCGCGCGCCGCCATGAACGGGAAACGCGCCTGCGTCGATGGCCGCCGCATCCCGCCCCTTTAAACCGGTCCCTTGGGAATCGACCGTTTTGCGGCTTACGGGATGTACAGAACCTGTCCCAGTTTGAGCTTCGCGCCGGGGCTTATCCCGTTCCGCTTGGCTATGGCTTCGACGCTGGTCCCGTGCGTACGCGCCAAGGAATAGAGGGTGTCGCCGGGTTGAATGACCGCGGTCTTTCCCTTGCCGCCTGCGAGCGTTACGACCTGCGTTTTCGGTTTTGCCTGAGCGAGCTTGGGCTTGGACGCCGCGGCGGCGCTGGGTACCGTCGTCCGGGCCTTCGCTCCGCCGTGGGCGATCAGCAATTCGCGCCCGACGGCAAGCCGCGTCTTGGGCGTAATGCCGTTGGCCGCGCAAATATCCGCGACCGATACGCCGTGGGTCCTGGCCAGGCCGGAAAGGGTGTCGCCCTGCTGGACGGCCACGTAGAACCCGCCATTGCCGGAGCGGGCGGAAGAGACGAGCGAGACGGCGGACTTGGCTTCCGGGGTGCGCTCAACGGGACGCGAGGCAATGGCGGAGCCGATATCCCGGCCCGAGGGGATATACAGTTTCTGCCCGATGCGCAGGCGCGTGGACGGTTCGATGTCGTTCAACAGGCAGATGTCGTCCACGCTGGTGCCCCAGGCAAGGGACAAGCCGTAAAGGGTATCGCCCGAAGCGACGCTGTGCGTTCCCGAATAGCCGGTAAGAGGTTTGCCGTCCTTGGCGCGGGCGATAACCGGCATCGTTTCGGGGGCCACCTTTTTCATGGTCGCCTGGGCCGCCCGGGCGGATCCGGGAACAAGCAGGTATTCCCCCACCCGCAGGGAATTGCTCTTCCGGCCGTTCGCCTGGCGCAGAAGCGCCGTGGTGGCTCCGCTCCGATGGGCGATCTTTCCCATGGAATCGCCGCGTTTCACGCGGTATTCGCGCCAGCCGGCATACACGCCGATATTTTTTTGCGAGAGCCACTGCGAGGCGACCTGTTCCCTGGATTCGGGGACGCGGGCCGCGCTTTTTCGGTCCGGCGGGCTGATGGAGCGCAGATACGCGGGGTTGAGCCCCTTGAACTGTTCCCAGTCCAGCTTGACGTCCCGCGTGAACTGGCGCAGGTCGACGCCGGCCGGAATGGTGACGGTTGCCAGCTTCGGCGCCTTTTGCGGATCGGGACGGCCGAATCCGAGCGCTTCAAGGTTGCGCATGATTTTAACGAAGGCCAGGAAGCGGGGCAGGTATTGCTGGGTTTCCTCTTTCAGCCGGGCCTTGTCGTCAAGCATGTCGTTCTTGCGGCAAATCTCGAAAAAAGATTTGGAATCCGTCCCGGCGAGCGCGCGGCCTATCTTGCCCTCCCCGGCATTGTAGGCGGCAATGGCCAGATGCCAGTCCTTGTCGAAATACTCGTAGAGCTTGCTCAGGTAATCCGCCGCCGCGTGCGTCGCCTTGTACGGGTCGCGGCGCTCGTCCATCCAACGATCCTGCACGAGCCCGTATTTTTTACCGGTGAACGGCATGAACTGCCACATCCCGCCGGCCCCGGCCCGTGAAACCGCGTTGGGATTGAAGCCGCTTTCCACGAAGGCCAGGCAGGAAAGCTCGACGGGGAGACCGCGCTCGCGGAACACCTGCTCCACGTACGGCATGTACATCTCGCTCCGCTTCAGGAACCGTTCGACCGTCTTGCGGTAGTTGTGCACGTACGATTTGAAGAACAATTCCACCTGCTGCTTCTCTTCCTGTGACAGCGCGGCGTCCAGTTCCCCCGTGGAATTGAAGGCGGCCAGCTCTTCCCGGGTCAGGGGCAATCCGTCGTCAATGGGAACGTATTGCTCCACCATCACATCCGGCCCGTCGATGTCAACGAACACGTCATGGCCGATACGCGACTGCCCGAC
>JAJBSY010000450.1 GCA_020861205.1 Deltaproteobacteria bacterium
GCGCAGGTACAGCCCACACATCCGGATAAACGCCTGGTCGAACATGGACCGGACCTTGACCAGAACCTCCGGACGGCTGAAGTTCTCATACCACGCGTCGAGCGTCTTCACGTAATGGCGGCGAAGGCTTTCCGCATGGATCAGGTGAAAATCGTGTTCCGGTAACTGTTCGATAACTTCCGTAATGGCCGGGATGCGTCCCCCAGGGAAAATGCGCTTGGCGATCCAGGGGTCGGTTTCACCCGGTTTGTTCTTGGTCAGGGTGTGCAACAGGTAAAGGCCGCCGGATCGCAACAGGGAACTGATTTTGTCAAAATAGCTGCCGTAGTATTCCTTGCCGACATGCTCGAACATCCCCACGCTTACCACCCGGTCGAACGGTTCCGCCGGTTCCAGCTCCAGGTAATTGCACAGCCTGACTTCACATACGCCGTTAAGCCCGTTCTCGTCATACCGCTGCCGGACGGCGGCCGCCTGTTCCTCGCTGAGGGTAATGGCCAGCACCTTGGCCCCATGGTCCCGCGCCGCGCCGATTGACAAGCCGCCCCAGCCGCAGCCGATGTCCAGCATCCGCATACCCGGCCGTATCTGGAGCTTGCGCAGGACGAGGTCGATCTTCTGGCGCTGCGCCTCGGAAAGACTGTCCGCGTCATCCCGGAAATAGGCGCATGAATAACTCATGGTGGGTTCGTCAAGCCACAGGGAAAAGAAGTCGTTCCCGATGTCGTAGTGGGACGCGATGTCCTTTTTCTGCCGGGTGAGGGTGCGGGCGGCGGAAGACAGCGAGGTGAAGGCCTTGGAGACCACCTTGTTTTTCAAGGAGGCCACGCCTGAATCGAACGCCGCGTCCAGCGCCCTGGCAACGGACCGGAAGGAGCCGGTTATGTCGATATCGCCCCGCATATACTCCTCGCCGAAAAAAAGCGAGGGAGAGGCGAGCAGGTCGAGCAGGCGCGGTTCCTTCAGGAATACAACCGTGAATTCCGGCTCTCCTTCGCCGTATACCTTGTGTTTTCCGTCCCAGAAATCCACGGCAAAGGCCGGACCGCGCACGGAAGAAAAAAACTTGTCCAAAATGGAACGCTTACCCGAAATTTTGCCGTCCACCGATTGCACGGGGTGATTTAGCGTGGTCATGGCAACCTCCTGGATACTCCTTGTCCGTCTGAAAAATCCTCCCGAACCGCGTGTTTTACATTCCAGAATTATGAAATTTTGTCCAAAAAGGCCACCCCGGAGACGAAAAAATAACGATTATCTGATAAAAAAGCTTTCGGGGACGCATTTACATAATGACCCGGTTCGGTAAGTGACAGGAAAGGGTCGACGCGCGTCGGGAAGGACAGGCCCCGCACAAATCCCGGGATCAGGAAAAAAAGCGGGTAGCGCCCCAATGTGCCTTCGGAAAAGGAAGGTGGCCACGCGCGCAGCGGTTGGTATCAAGACATAATATGCGTCTCGCGCGGCAAGGCCTGACGAAGTCAAGCATATTGAGGCGCTACGGTGAACGGCCACGGCTTGACCTTCCCGGCAACCCGTCATAGGAATACGCATGGTTGACGCCGCCCTATACGCCCGTTCCGGACTTACCGACATCCACGAAAAAGTTTTAGCGGGAGAACGCCTCTCCCGCGAAGACGGCCTGCGCCTTTTCGCCTGTCCGGACATCCTGGCCGTGGGAAGCCTCGCCTTCCTCGCCAGGAAACAACGCCACGGGCTGCGCGCCCACTACGTGCGAAACCGCCAGATCAACTACTCCAACATCTGCCATACCGGTTGCCGGTTCTGCGCCTTTGCCCGCCGCGAGGAGGAAGAGGGCGCCTTCACCTTGACGCGCGAGGATATCCTCGCGAAGGTCGCCGACGACGGGGGCATCCCCTTCGCGGAAATTCACATGGTTGGCGGCTGCAATCCCGTGCTGCCCCTAGCCTGGTTCGAGGAAACGTTCCGGGCCATCAAAAGACTGCGGCCGGACGCGGTTCTCAAAGGCCTCACCGTTACCGAGGTCCACCATCTCGCGCGCATGGAGGGCATCGCGGACGCCGAGGCTTTCGCCCGGCTCAAGGATGCGGGGGTCGCCATGGTGACCGGGGGCGGCGGCGAAATTTTCAATCCGGCCGTCCGGGACAGTATCTGTCCCGACAAGATCAGCGGGGACGACTACCTGCGCCTGGCCGGAGAAGCCCACAAAGCCGGGCTCAAGTCCAACTGCACCATGCTCTTCGGCCATGTGGAAAGCCACGCCGACCGCGTGGACCACCTCTGCGCCATACGCGCGCAACAGGACAAATCCGGCGGGTACGTGTGCTTCATCCCGCTGGCGTTCCAAAACCGCAACAACACCCTTGCCGCCGAACTGGAAGCGGCGGCAGGCCACCCGCCCGCCGGGCCGGAAACGACCCTGGACCGTCTGCGCACCATCGCCGTCAGCCGGCTGCTCCTGGACAATATCGACCATATCAAGGCGTACTGGGTCATGCTCGGCGCCAAGACGGCCCAGGCGGCCCTGTTTTTCGGAGCCGACGACCTGGACGGCACCATCGAGGAGGAGCACATCGGCCGCATGGCCGGCGCCGCTTCCGGATCGGTTCTCGGCTCGGGCGGGCTGACCCGCGCCGCCCTGGACCACATGATCCGCGAATCCGGCTTCGAACCCGTCAACCGGGACGCCCTGTTCCGGAATCTATCCGGCGCGGGCGCCCCGGCGCGCCCGAAGGGCGACGCGGATGCGACCGCCGGAGCAATCGCCAAAGCCCGGAGCGGCGAACGGCTTGGATGGGATGACGCCCTTATCCTATACCGGGACGCGGACCTTCTGACGCTCGGCGACCTCGCGCGGACCGTGCGCGAGCGTTTGCATCCGGAGCCTGTCGTTACCTACGTGGCGGACAGGAACATCAACTATTCCAACGTCTGCGTGTGCGCCTGCCGGTTTTGCGCCTTTTACCGTCCGCCCGGCCATCCGGAAGCCTACGTGCTTGACAAAAAACAACTGGCCGAAAAAATTGAAGAGACCCTGGAACTGGGCGGCACCCAGATCCTGCTCCAGGGCGGCCACCATCCGCATCTGCCCCTGTCCTTCTATGAGGATATGCTCCGCTGGATACGGGAAACCTATCCCGCGATCCATATCCATGCGTTCTCGCCCCCGGAGATCGCCTTTTTCGCGTCGCGGTCAGGCATGTCCACGCGGGAGGTCATCCAACGGCTGCGGGCGGCCGGGCTGGCCTCCATACCCGGCGGCGGCGCGGAAGTGCTCGCCGCGAGGGTGCGGACAAAAGTCTCCCCCAACAAGTGCCCGGCGGACCAATGGCTCGCCATCATGGCCGAAGCGCACGAGCAGGGTTTGAAGACCACGGCCACCATGATGTTCGGGCACGAGGAATCCGACGTGGAACGGCTGGAGCACCTCTTCCGTCTGCGCGGGCTCCAGGACGAGTCTCTCGCCTCGCGGGAGGGAGCCTTCACGGCGTTCATTCCCTGGACCTTCCAGTCGGCCAACACCGCCATGGCCCATTGCAAGCCCATGCCCGCGCCGGGATACCTGCGGCTCCTCGCCCTCTCCCGCCTGGTGCTCGACAATTTTCCCAACATCCAGGCCTCCTGGGTGACGATGGGGCCGGAAGTGGCGCAGCTGGCGCTCTTTTTCGGGGCCAACGATTTCGGTTCCCTGATGATCGAGGAGAACGTGGTGGCCGCCGCCAACGTGCGGTTCCGCATGAACCGCGAGGCCATTCACCGGGTGATCGCCGCCGCCGGGTTCGAACCACGGCAGCGGCTGATGGATTACCGGCCGGCATAAGGCCGCCTTGCCCGCTGCCGGCGCCGCTTCCGGCGACGGTCGCCTGACCGACCGAAAACCGGGCGGTTCGCGTCAGCCGGCCCAAAAACGCGCGCCTCGTGAAGACGGGTGTCGCGCGTTGACCATGAGGAAGGAAAATGCCGTCGAGCAAACCGCGCATGGGGCGCATCGAGTATCTGAACGTCCTGCCTGTGTATCATGCGTTGGAGACCGGGCGGGTGCCCCACGGATACGAGCTGGTTTACGGGCCGCCTTCCGCGTTGAACGGGATGATGGAGCGCGGGGAGCTGGCCGTGGCCTCCACGTCCAGCATCGAATACGCGCGGCGGCCGGAACGGTACTGGATCGTGCCGGATCTTGCCATCGGCAGCCGCGGCAAGGTGCTCAGCGTCCTCCTCCTTTCCCGCCGCCCCGTGGAAGAACTGGGAGGCAAAACCGTGCTGGTCAGCACCGCCACCCATACTTCGGCGGCGCTCCTCAAAATTCTGCTCACGGAGCACGCGCGGGTCTCCGTCACCTTCGTCACCGGCGACGCCACGGAACGCATGGCGGAAAAGGAAGGGCCGGATGCCGTGCTCGTCATCGGCGACGAAGCACTGCGCGCCCGCAACCATCCCGTCTATTCCCATGCCTGGGATCTCGGGGAAGCGTGGCTCGCCCTGACGGGGCTGCCCTTCACCTTCGGCCTGTGGGTCGTCAGCCGGGAAGCGGCAAACCGGGGGTTCATGGCCGAGGATCCCGCCACGGTGTTGCACGCCGGACGGGATTGGGGCAGCGCCAACATGAACGCGATCCTGGATGCCGCGCAACAGCGGTATCCCTTCGCGCGGGATGCGCTTGCCGCCTATTTTTCCCGCCTTTCCTACAGACTCGGTGAGGCCGAGCGGCGGGGCCTGGGACTCTTTTACGAACGGCTCGCCGCGTATGGGGAAATTCCCTCGGCTCCCGATCTCGCTTTCTGGCCGGGCGCATGACCGGGATTCCGCTTTTACGGCGCGAAATACCGGCAATTTTTGCCTCCGGTCCGTGCCGTTGCATACCGCAATGATAAAAATAACACAGGCGGAATACCCTGATACAATGGAAAAACCCTCCCCCTGCGTCAGCGGTGCGTTCTTTGCATGACCTTCCGCACACGCTCGCTTCTTGCGCGGTTTCGTAATTTCATATACTCACAGGAAAGTACCACTTTTGAAAAAACTGGATAAAGCATGATCGACGTTTTCAGTTTCATCCCTTTCCCGGAGTCCGCGTCCTTCCTGGAAATTCAGCGCCATTTTCTCGAGCGCACCCTGAACATGGACGCCATCCGCGACGTGCTCATCGGCGTCGGTTCCGTTGTCGGCGTCATCCTGCTGCTCATGCTTGTTATCCATCTTCGCCCCAAAAAGCCCTATGTGCCGCATGACTGGATTTTCGACCCCCAGCGGATCAGAGACCTGTTGACGGTCGCGCTGAACCAGCGGGCCAAGGTCGAGCTCCATTTCGCCATGGAAGGGGAAGCGCGGCGCCCGGCGCTCCGGTGTTCCGCCGTGTCGGTTGAGAAGGACGCCATCCTGCTCGAGGCCTCGGGCCTGACCTCCCTGTCGCCGCGCTGGCGCGGGCGGGATGTCGATTGCTTTTTCATGCTCCGCAATCAGGAATCCTACGCCTTCTACGCGTTCACCTCGCCGATCAGGGAAATCACGATGCGCAAGGATATCTGCCTTATCCGCGTGGCCATGCCCGACAAACTCGAGTCCCGCCAGAAACGCTCCTACCTGCGCATCGTGCCGCCCGACGAATATATGCTCGGCGCGGCCATCTGGCGCGGCCCGGACATGCCCGAGGCCCTCGAACGGAACGACCTGGCGCTCTGGACCCGGCCCTCCCGGATGTGGCTGCCCGGGATGCGCGAGGAGTTCACCATCCGCGACATCTCCTCGGGCGGGCTGCGTCTGCATCTGCCCCGCCATATCCTGGCTGAAGAGATGGATTACATCCACGTCAGCACCCAGTTCATCATCATGCTGGACCTCTGGGAGCCGGACAAGGCCCAGCGTCTGCGTTTCTGGCTGCTCTGCCGGATGCAGAGCCCGGTGCTGGATTTCGAAACCAAGGGCATGGATATCGGCACGCAATTCCTGGCCTGGGCGAAACCGGCCGAGAGCGGTGGCAGCAATCTTCTCTGGCTGAAGCTCGCCTCTTCCGGCGAAGTCGAACCGCTGGGCAACTGGATCATGCGCAGACACCTGGAATACTTCCGCGAATCCGAGCAAGTCCTCGGTTTCGCGCAACGCCAGACGGCGTAACCCCTTGCCTTAAAGTCACGGGGTGATTAATACTGGGTAATACTCAGGTACGGCCGATCACGGGCCGGGCACCGCGGCGGCGATTGCCGCGCGGCGCACAGGACGCGCAACCAAGGAGCTGATTTTGGACGAGGGTTCGGAGAGTAGTATCTGGACACGTATTTCCCGGCTGTTTCAGGCCAAGGGCACGACGGACAGCGTCGAGCAGGCCATCCTCGAGGCGAGTGAAGACGGCGAGCTGGAAAAAGAAGAAGGCTCCATGCTTCTCAGCGTCCTGCATCTCGACGACGTGCAGGTGCGGGACATCATGACCCCCCGGACCGATGTGGTATGCGCCCCGGTAACGGCGACCACGGCCGATATCGTGGACCTCATCCTGTCATCCGGCCATTCCCGGATCCCCGTTTACAGCGACAACCCGGACAACATCGTCGGCGTCATCTACGCCAAGGATCTCCTGCGCCTGACGGTCGAGCCGACTTTGCGTGAAATGCCGGTCACCGAGCTGATGCGAGAGCCTTTCTTCGTGCCGGAAACCAAGAGCGCCCCCGCCCTTTTGCATGATTTCAAGACCAACAAGATGCACCTCGCCGTCATCCTGGACGAGTACGGCGGCACCGCCGGGATCGCGACCATCGAAGACGTCATCGAGGAAATCGTGGGCGATATCGAGGATGAGCACGACGCCCCCCGCGCGGAGGACATCATCCTGGAAAACGACGGCACCGCGATTCTTTCCGGCCGCGCGGACCTGGAGGACATCGCCGACGAGATGGGTGTGAAGATCGATTCCGACGAGGTCGAGACCATCGGCGGCTACCTCTGCCACATCGCCGGACGCGTTCCCCTTCCCGGCGAAAAATTCGTCGTCGATGGGACGGTGTTCACGGTTCTCGATGCGGATGCGAAAAAAATCCAGTCCATCCGGGCGGAGCCGGAAACGCCCCGGCCCGACCAGGAACCCGCCGAACCCGATCTAGCGGCCCAAGCATCGTGACGCGCGCCGCCAACCTGACCGTTCCGGAGCGCAAGGCCCTGCGCCTCACGGTTCTCTGCCTCGCCCTCCTGGGCGGGGCCGGCCTTTTTCTGGGGTATCCGAATCCCGTCTACCAGCTTCCGCCGCTGATCCTGCTGTTCCCGGCGTGCCTCGCGACCTTCTCCCGCATCATGCCCGGCGCCAAAAGCTGTTTCCACGCGAGCTGGCTGTGCGCCACCATCGGCAACAGCGCCTGTCTCTACTGGATCAGCGTCCCCATGCACGACTTCGGCATGGTTCCCTGGGCCTTGACCCTGCCTGCCGTGCTGGCCCTCGGCGCGTACCTCGGCCTCTACGGGGCGATTTTTTCGTTGCTTTACAGGCTTTTCCGCCGACGGCTCCCTTTTTTTGCCGCCCTGTTTCTGGTCTGCCCCCTCTGGGCGGCCCTCGATATCGCCAAGGAATACCTGTTTACGGGCTTCCCCTGGGTCTCGCTGGCTACGGCCTTCATCGCCTGGCCCGATTGGGCGCGGGCGGCGTCCGTCGTCGGTTCCAGTGTCCTTTCCGGGTTGTTCGCCCTGGCGGCCGTCGCCCTGGCCGAGGCCAGGCCCGTCCGCCTGTCGCCCGGTCTCGCGCCGTCTCCCGCACCCAAAAAACGGCAGCGGGTTTGCGCCGCCATAGCGGTCGCCACTCTGCTCGCAATCTACGCCTGCGCCTTTATCCCCCCGCTTCCCCAGGGCAGGTCCGTCACCGTCGGGCTGGTCCAGGGAAACGTGGACCAGAACCAGAAATGGGACCCCGCGTACCAGATTGGGACGCTTTCCCGCTACCTCACGCTTTCCGAATGGACGGTGAACCCGTCCATGGGGCGGCTCGCCAAACCCGTGGACGTCATCCTCTGGCCGGAAACGGCCATGCCCTTTTACCTGGAGACCAACGCGCCGCTCGCGGACAGGCTCGCCGCCTTTTCCACGCGGTTTTCCGTGCCGATTCTTTTCGGCGCGCCCGGCAGGAGCGACAGGCCGGACGGGACGGGATTTTACAACCGCATGTGGTTGCTGACGCCCGACTCTTCCGGGCGCCAATTCTACGACAAGGGACACCTTGTCCCCTTCGGCGAATACGTGCCCTTGAATATCCCGCTGCCGTTCCTAGAATATCTCCTGCAGGGGCTGGACTTCATACCCGGCGCCTCGCAAGCGCCTCTGAGAACGGGCGATCTTGCGCTGGGGGGGCTTATCTGTTATGAAGCCATCTTCCCCGGCCTTGCCCGCCAACGCGTTGCGGACGGCGCCAATTTGCTGGTCAACATCAGCAACGACGCCTGGTTCGGCAACACCTCCGCGCCGGTGCAACACCTGCACCTGACGGCCATGCGGGCCATCGAGCAGGGGCGGTACGTCGCCCGCGCGACGAATACGGGCATCAGCGCGGTCATAACCCCGAGGGGGGAAATCGCCGCGCGCGGCTCGCTGTTCAAGGCGGAGGCCCTCGCCGGCACCGCGCGTCTGGTGACGGGCCTGACCGTTTATCACCGCATCGGCCCCTTCCTCCTCTGGGGATGCCTTATCCTTACCTTCGCGGCCGTTGCCTGGAGCCTTCGTTCAAGACGCCGCGGCGGGGAATAGATACGAATACTTTTACAGGGATTGCACACCATGTATCACGTAACGGAACTTCGCTCGGCGGCGGCAGCCGCTTTCGCCCACTTCGACGCCATCTGGGGGCGTCTTTGACCACTCCAAACACAAACACCGCCTGGAAGAGATAGAACGGCAGCTCGCGGCCCCGGACGCCTGGGAAAACCCCGAAACCCTCACGCCGGTTTTGCAGGAAAAAAGCCGGCTGGAAACCGAGATCGGGCGCAGCGAACGGCTCGAACGGATGCGGAACGACGTTTCCGACTGGCTGGGCCTGGTGGAGGAAGAGGAATCCCAGGAGAGCCTGGCACCCCTGGCTGAAGCCCTGGACACGCTTACGGAAGCCCTGGCCCAGGCGGAACTGGACATGCTCCTTTCCGGCAAGGAAGACAGGCAGAACGCCATCCTGGAAATTCACCCCGGCGCCGGCGGCACCGAAGCCCAGGACTGGGCGGCCATGCTTCTGCGCATGTACCAGCGTTGGGCCGATTCCCGCCACTTCACCACCGAAATTCTGGATTTCCTCGACGGCGACGAAGCGGGCCTCAAGAGCGTCACCTTGAGCATCAAGGGCGAAAACGCCTACGGTCTTCTCAGGAACGAAAAAGGCATCCACCGCCTTATCCGCATCTCCCCGTTCGACTCCTCGGGGCGGCGCCACACGTCCTTCGCTTCCGTTGACGTCATCCCGGACGTGAGCCAGGATATCCAGATCGACATCAACGAGGGGGATTTGCGCATCGACGTCTTCCGCGCCAGCGGCGCGGGCGGGCAGCACGTCAACAGGACCAACTCCGCCGTGCGCATCACCCACCTCCCCACGGGCATCGTCGTGCAGTGCCAGAACGAGAAATCCCAGCACCGCAACAAGGACACCGCCATGCAGGTCCTGCGCGGGCGTTTATACGAAAGGGAACTTAGACTGCTTGAAGAAGAGCATAAAAGCCAGTATCAGGAAAAAGACGCCATCAATTTCGGCAGCCAGATCCGCACGTACACGCTGCAACCGTACAGGTTGGTCAAGGACAACCGGACCGGTACGGAGGTGGGTGACGTGGACTCCGTTCTGAACGGGAACCTGGACACTTTAATCAAGGACCTTCTCCTGTATCGCCATGCCGCAAAAACAACCTGACACCGCCGCGCCGGACCTGGCGCCGCAGCTTATAAAAAAACTGGAATCCGTGCTGCGGAAAATTCAGGAAAGGATTGCCGTCGAGCGCTCCCCGGGGCACAAGTTCGCGCTCATCCACATGGTGGAGGAACTCAGCATCGAGGAGTGGCACGCCATCGCCTCCCGGCTCGACCTGCACGGCTGGCTGGCCCTGCCCCTGGACAAGGAGGATGGCGTCCCGCTTGAGGCGCTGCGGCTGACCCTGGAGGAACTGACCCGCCAGCGCGACCATGACTTTCTGACGGGCCTCGCCAACCGGCGGCTTTTCGACCGCCTGGCCCAACAGGAATTGCAGCGGGCGCTGCGCACGGATACGCCCCTGAGTCTGGTCATGATCGATATCGACAATTTCAAGGAAGTTAACGATACGTTCGGCCACGCCGTCGGCGACAAGGTCCTGATCGCCCTCGCCGATTTGCTCAGGCGTTCCATGCGGGTATACGACGTGGCGGCCAGGATCGGCGGCGAGGAATTCTGCCTCGTCCTTCCCGGCGCGACGAGCCTTCAGGCTTACGATCTCTCGATGCGCATTCTGGAGGATTTCAGCGCCATGGAGTTCGAGGCGGCCAGCGGCGAACGCTTCACCCGAACGTTTTCCGCGGGCGTCGCGACGAGCAAAAACCGGCGGGGCTTCGATACCGTGGAGGACCTCCTCCGCCTGGCCGACGAATTTCTTTACAAGGCGAAAAGCCAAGGGAAAAACCAGGTCTGCACCTTGGCCTCCAGGCACGCCGTCACCGATAATCCGGCGCTGGTCCAGGTTGCCGAAAAACAGTTCTTATTCACGGGGAAAACAGCTTCATGACCGAAAACGCGACTCTCAGCATCGCCGTTGTCAGCGGCAAGGGCGGCGTGGGCAAAACCAACATCGCCCTCAATCTTGCGTATGCGCTGTACCGCGCCAAGCAACGGGTTCTGCTCATGGACTGCGATCTGGGCCTTGCCAACCTGGACGTGCTGCTCGGCATCGCCCCGAAAGTCTCCATCGAACAGGTGATGCTGGGCGAGGCGAACTTTGCGGATGCGGTCGTCGGCATCGAACCCGGTGGCTTTTCCCTCCTGCCGGCCTCCTCGGGAGTCGAGGCGCTGGAAGGAGCCGCTTCGTCGCTCCGGTCGTCCTTCCTCAAACAGCTTAACGCGGTCGCCAGGCAATACGACTACCTCATCCTGGACGTGGGCGCCGGCATTACCGAGGCGGTACAGGCCTTCGCGTCCAAGGCCGCGATGCGCATCGTCATCGTCACGCCGGAACCGACCTCGATCACCGACGCCTATGCCCTCATCAAGGTTCTGCTCACCCAGCAAGGGATCAGGGATTTCCATATCCTGGTGAACCAGGCCGAGTCGGCCCGAGAGGAAAAAGCCGCGTTCACCCGGCTCGCGGCTGCCTGCGACAAATTTTTGGGCATCAAACCGGGGCTTCTCGGCGGCATCCGGTACGATCCGGCCATGATCCAGGCGGTGCGCCGCCAGGAACCGCTGCTCAAATCCTCCCCCGCATCGCCCGCCGGGAAGGACCTGGTCGCCGCGGCCGTCAAGCTGCACAAGCTGAAGGGGACCATTGCCGCCGACCCGGACGAGCCTCTGCACACGGCGGACGAGCAACCCGCCGCGCACGGATAGCGCCCCGAAGCGATAGCATCGCCATGCCCGGTTCATTCGCGCTCCCGGTTCGCGGGAAGGCCGCTTGGCGCCCTTTATTCCGGTTTTATATTTGGCTTGCGCTGGTTTTTTTTTTATGCCATTAAAAGAGCAGGTTGCCAGTGATCGGACGTTAAACGGGAGGCCTTGCATGAACAAGAGCGAGCTCATCAAAGAATTGGCTGATGAGTGTTCTCTTCCGGCGGAAGAATCCACCATGGTGGTCAACGTCTTTTTCGACAGCATGAAGCAGGCGCTTGTGGAGAATAACCGCGTGGAAATACGCGGCCTCGGCAGCTTCAAGCTGAAAAATTACGAAGGGTACACCGGCCGCAACCCCAAAACCGGCAAAAGCGTCACCGTGGCGCCCAAAAAGCTGCCCTTCTTCCGGGCCGGCAAAGAACTGAAAGAATATATCAACGAATAACCGTCCAGCCTTGCTGCACACCGACGGGTCCACAGAAAAAAAATTGCGCGCGCCACGGTCTGCCGTGGCGCGTTTTTTCATTCACCTGTTTTTTTTCTGCGCCATCGCGTGCATACCGTATCAGGCCGCTCACGCCTCCCTTTCCGGCAGCGGCGCGCCGGCCGCGCGCATTCTCTACACTGCGGACACCCTCGGCTGCATCCATCCCTGCCGGACGTGCGGCGGTTCTTCCCAAGGCGGCATCGCCAGGCGCGCCGCGTTGCTCCGGGAGTACGCCGCCGGCCGCCCCCGGCCGCTCATCCTCGCGGGGCCCAACGAATTTTACAGCGACAGGAAAGAACCCGACCCGGCGACCGCGGACCGACTGGCTCCCGCCCTCAATGCGGCGTTCGCCAGGATGCCGTACGCGGCCGTCTATCTTTCACCCGCGACGGCAAGGGATTGGCGGCGCCGCAACCTCGCGGCGCCCCCGGCGGCCGTGCCGGTCGCGGACCGGCCTGTCATCCGGGTTTTCCAGGCGGGCCGGCTGACCGTTGCCTGCGTCTTTCTGCCCCCCGGCGCCGAGCCCGGCGGCGGACCGTCTCCCGACCAGATCCTGGCCGCCCGGCTCGCGGCTAGTGAGGCGGCGCTCTCCGCCGAGGTGGTCATCGCCGTCTCCCCATGGGGGATGATGGCGGAAAATTCCCTGGCCTCTTCCTTGGGGGGATACTACCACATCGTCCTCGGCGGCGGGGAGGGCATTGCCGTTCCCGGCCAGGCAACCGGCGACCCCGGCGCGCCCGGTCCCTTGTGGGTCCGATCGGACCGGCGCGGCCGGGCCGTCAACGTTGTGGACATCCATGCCCTGCCCACTCCCGGGAGTCCGTGGCTTGAAGGCGTGCATTTCACTTCCCGCCTCCATTTTCTCGAACCGGACCTCCCGCAGGACGAAGACGTCCTGGATGCCGTAAAAGGCTTGAAAGACGTCGAGTGACGGGTGCTCACGCACCGTTCGGAGGAAGCCGGGGCGGAAGCTTCCGGGGCAGGTTCTCAACGCATGGCCGTGATGGCCAGGGTGAGGAATTCGTCAAGCGACAGCCCTATCCGTTCGCATTCACGGATACGCTCGCGGCTGACGGCGGCGGCGAAGGCTTTGTCCTTCATTTTCTTTTTCAGGCTCCCGGCCTCCATGCCCTCCATCCCCATCGGCCGAACGAGGGCGGCGGCCGTCACCATGCCGGTGACGGTTTCCCCGGCGCGCAGGGCGAAGTCCAGGCGGGATTCCGGCAAAACTTCCGTGTACTCGCTGTTGTGCGCCTTGATGGCCTTCACGCCCTCAGCCGGCAAAACCCCGTCCAGCAGTTCCTCCGCCATGAGCCCGTGCCGTTCCGGGTCATCCTTTGTGTGGGGGAAGTCCACGTCGTGGACGAGCCCGACGAGTCCCCACAGTTCCTCGTCCTCCCCGAAATGCCGGGCCATGGCGCGCATGACGGCTTCGGAGGACAAGGCGTGCCGGAGCATGTGGGGTTCCGGATTCTGCCTCCGTATCAGGTCAAGCGCCGCCTCGCGGGTAAACATGAAAGACTCCCGGGTTTCTCAGTTGGTGATGCGCAGATACAAATCCCCGCGCCATTTGCCGATGCGCTTGCCCATTCCCTTGAGCCGGATGGGACGGCCGGTCTCGAACCCCGGCGGGAGAGTCACCTCGACCGTATGGGATTTTCCGAAAACACCCTGGTGGATCTGAAGCCGCAGCCGTTTGCCGGGCGTCAGGGGCCCGGCCACCTTGACCGTCTGCTCCTCGTCTATCTGGCGGCGAAACCAGTCGGAGACGGTATCGGCCGTGCGGCCCAGCAACCCGTGTTCCGCGAAAGCCGCGGACCTTTTCCCGCGAGAGGCTCCTCCGGGCTGTTTGCGGGCGGCCTCTTCCCGGATCTGGGTGTAAATGTCTTCGAACACCCGGCGTGCGAAAGGGTCGCGCAGCAGGTCGCGCAACACGTCCTCGCGTTTCATTGCCCGGCCGTTACCCGTTTCCGGCGGCCTTTCGTCACGTCCCGGCGACGCGGCACCGGCATCCGGCCCCGCCTTGGCCGAAGCTCCTTGCCGCTCTTCCTGAAATTTCTTCTTCGCCCGCTCGTAGGCCCTGTGCGCGTCGGCCCTTGCCCGCTCCGTGGCTTCGGCCCTGGCCTGGTTGCGCGACTGGCCGCGCGGGCGGCCGCCTCCGGCCGCCTGCTGCGGCGTGGTAAGAAAGACGTAGGCCTCGTTCAGAAGCTGGAATTCTTTCCCGGCGTCAGGATTGTCGGGATGCAGGTCCGGGTGCAGCTCAAAGGCCATCCTGCGGTACGAGCGCTTGATCTCGTCCGCGGAAGCGTCATCGGCAAGGGCGAGCCGTGCCAGCGCCTGTTTGCGCGTCATTGGACCTCCCCTGTCCGGACCGGCCTACGAGAAATAACGGCGATGCTCCACCATCAGGCAGGCGTCCTGCACGACCGCGACCCCGGCCTTATCCATCAGTTCCGTTGCTTCCGGGCTCGTAATGCCGAGTTGCATCCAGAAAACCTTCGGCTTCCACGGCAGGGCGAGGACCTCGCGCGCGTGGCCCGGGCAGAACTCCGCGGCCCTGAAAAGGTCTATCAGGTCCACGGGCTCCGGCAGCTCGCCGATGCTTTTGAACGTGGGCAACCCCCATACGTTCTGACGGACCGGGTGGATGGGAAAAATCGTGAACCCGGCTTTGATGAGATACCGGCCGACATTGTCCACGGGCTGGCCGGGCGCGTCCTTGGCGCCGACAACGGCTATCGTGCGGACGTTTTGCAATAAAGAACGGATATCGGGATGCTCGGACATGGGTTCCTCCTGGTTCACGTGGCTGGCCGCGCAACCTCCGGATACCGTCCGGAGCGGGAAAACTCCGTCACTGTATCCCATTCCGGCGGAGAAGCCAATCCTCTCCGCCCTGTGGTAGCGCCTCAATTTGCTTGATACTTCGTCAGGCTGCTCGTCCCGTGCGAAGCTCGTGTATGCTTGATACGCTTCGCTCCGCGCGGAACCCGCCTCCTTGTCTGAAGTCACAGTGAGGCGCTACCCGCCTTTTCGTCCCGGAGGCCGCTTGCGGTTTCACGTCTTTTCCCGTATCACGCGGGAAAACCTTTCGGGAATTAGCAATGTTTACTCCTGGCGAACGCCTCCCTCTCGAGGAACTTCTGAACCGCCATGCGCGCTGCCGCGCCCTCCTCGCGAAACACGCCCCGTCGGCGGGCGGCATTCTCGTCACGGGGACGCCGAACCTGTATTACATGACCGGCACGGCCGCCAACGGACTGGCCTGGCTGCCCCTCGAGGGGGACATGGTGCTGGCCGTGCGCAAGGGCCGGGAACGGGCAAGGCTGGAAAGCCCTCTCGCCTCCATCGTCACGTTCCGCAGTTACAAGGAGCTGGCCGGTCTTTGCGCCGACGCGGGCTCGCCCCTCACCCCGACTCTGGCCGCCGACCAGTCCGGCGTAAGCTGGGAGCAGGGGCGGATGCTCCTTGAACGTATGCCGGAACGGACGGTCATCCCTGGCGACGCGGTTATCGCCCGGACGCGCGCCGTGAAATCCGAATGGGAACTCGCCAAGATGCGCGAATCGTGCAGCCGCATCAATTCGGGCTACGCGCGGCTTGCCGGACGCATTCACCCCGGCATGAGCGAATACGATATCGCCCGCGTCCTGTGGGACATTTTTCTCTCCATGGGGCACACAGGCTCTTTCCCCACTGGCCTGCACGGCAGCATGATCACGCTGGGGCACATAGACGCCGGGGAAAGCGGCAACTATCCCAGCGCGTATGACGGGCCCCTGGGCGTGAAGGGAGCGCACCCCTCTTCCCCTTCCATGGGAAGCCGTCACGCTGTTTGGCAAAAGGGCGAGGTGCTGGCCGTCGATTCGGGGTTCAATTTCGAAGGGTATATCTCGGACAAGACGCAAATTTTCTTCGCTGGCGAAAAAAAGGATATCCCGGCGGATGTCCGCAAGGCCCAGGACACGGCCATGCTGATTGCCGAAAGGACGGCCGCCGCGCTCAAGCCCGGCGCGAGCCCGGCGGCGGTTTACGCGCTGAGCCTCGATATCGCGAAACAGGCCGGATACGCGGCGACCTTCATGGGATATGGGGAGAACCAAGTGCGGTTTCTGGGGCACGGCATCGGGCTGACCGTCAGCGAGTGGCCCATCTTCGCCTGGGGTTTCGACGAACCGCTGCAACCGGGCATGACCGTGGCCCTTGAACCCAAAATAGCCCTGCCCGGCATTGCCATGGTGGGTATTGAAAACACCTATGAAATCACTGAATCCGGAGCGCGGAGCCTGACCGGGGAAATCGCCGGCATCGTGTGCGTGCGGTGACGGTCCGGCTGCGGCCGTTGGCAGCTCGCCGTCCCTCATTCATCCTTGTCGAGGTTGAACGACCTTTGGATGATATATCCCGGCCGTCCTTTGACCTCTTCGTATATTTTGCCCACGTATTCGCCGATGATTCCCAGCCCCAGAAGGATCATCCCACCCAGCCCGGCAAGCAGGATGGTCAGCGCCGTCCAGCCCTGGACCGTGTCGCCGCGCACGTAGGAAGTCATGGCGTAAAGCCCGGCGACAAAGGCCGCCACGGCTATGCACATTCCGGAATAGGAGACAAGCCTGATGGGCAGGGTCGAGAAGGACGATATGCCCTGCCAGGCAAACGACAGCATTTTCCGAAGCGGGTATTTTGTCTCGCCGTACTTGCGCGGGTCACGCGCATACGGAACCGCCGCCTGCGCAAAGCCTACCCAGGCGAACATCCCCCGCAGGAACCTGTGCGATTCGGGCATGGCGTTGACGGCGTCGATGCAGGCCCGGGAAACGAGGCGGAAATCCCCGGTATCCAGAGGCAGCGGCACGTTCATGCAACGCTCCATGGTCCGGTAAAATATCCAGGCCGTGCAGCGCTTGAAGAATGTTTCACCCTCCCTGCGCCGGCGCTGGCCGTAAACCACGTCATACCCCTCCTCGTACCGTTTGATCATTTCGGGAATGACGGCCAGGGGGTCTTGCAAATCCGCGTCGATGATGACGCAGGCGTCTCCCCGCACATGCTTGAGGCCGGCGGTAACCGCCGCCTGGTGCCCGAAATTCCGGCTGAAGGACAAGACCTTGATCCGGGGGTCCTCGGCGCTCCAGGCTTCGAGAAAGGCGAGCGAAGCATCGGCCGAGCCGTCGTCCACCAGGATCACCTCGGTCCGCGTGCCGCCGAGGGAGGGCAGCCAGGCGGCGAGGCTCTCCCGGAGAAAGGGCAGCGTTTCTTCCTCGTTATAAACGGGAATGACCAGGCTGAGAAATTGTAACGCTCTTTTTTGCATAGACCTGCGGCTCGTTCCTGTGAAAAAATTGACAAAACGGCGCGGGCTGGCTAAAGGACAAACGCGTTATTCGCGTTGTGTTTAGCGAACCTTCCAAGCCCCGTGCACTCCGAACCCCGCCATACCGATGCTTACCAAAACCTCCCTGAATCGTCCATGCCCGGCAAACCGCAAGGCCCTCATACTGAGCTGCCTCCTTTCCCTGGGTTGCCTGTTCTGCCTCACCTATTTCCGTTCGTTTGGCGATCCCGCGTTGTTCGATGCGGACACCCTTTTCCCGGAACGCCTGTTCCGAGACCTGGTCCTGGAGAACGGCTCCCTGGCGCTCTGGACCTTCCCCATGCCCGCGTATTGGCCCGATCTCGGGCTCTACGCC
>JAJBSY010000115.1 GCA_020861205.1 Deltaproteobacteria bacterium
CTTCCCTGCATATCGGCAATTGCGGCAATTTCCTTACGGTGACGGACCGGGAAAAGTTTGCCGGAAGCCATGGCGGAACGCCGGCTTGTCCAATTTTATGCAAGGAGTCTGCCAAATGCGTGCGAAACCTTCTGCCTTCGGCAGACCGCTTTACCCGCCCGCGTAGAAGGGCGGCGCTTTGGCCGGTTCCCCCGTTGCCGCTGGGACGCTTCCTTTACAGGGAGGGGGAAAAACCGTATAGAGCAAGGCTGCCCGGCGCCTTCAGCCGGGCGAGGATACGCTATGGCCCTGTCCGTTCCAGAAATATCCGTGGTTGTTCCCGTCTATAACGAGGAGGATAACCTGCGCGTCCTGGCCGAGGAGATCGCCGGCGTCATGGCGCGCGCCAAGCGGTCGTGGGAAGCGGTCTTTGTGGACGACGGCAGCACGGACGGCAGCCTCGCCATTCTCCGGGATCTGGCGGAACGGTTCCCGGAAATCCGGTACATCTCCCTCGACGCCAACAGCGGCCAGTCGGCCGCCTTTGCGGCGGGGTTCCGCGAGGCCGCCGCCGGGGTCATCGTTACCATGGATGCGGATTTGCAGAACGATCCGGCGGATATCCCGGCCATGCTGGATCGCTGCGGCAGGGACGGCGTAACCATGGTGGTGGGCTGGCGCGCGAAACGAAAGGATACCTGGACCAAGCGTCTTGCGTCCCGGTTCGGCAACGCCGTGCGCAACCGGATATCCCGCGAAACCATCAGAGATACGGGATGTTCGCTCAAGGTCATGCCCCGGGAGCTGCTTCTGCGTTTGCCGGTGTTTAACGGCGCGCACCGTTTTTACCCGACCCTGATGCGGCTGGAAGGCGCGGTTATCGCCGAGGTCGCCGTGAATCACAGGCCCCGCCGCGCCGGCGTTTCCAAATACGGTATCTGGGACAGGGCGCGGAAAACCGCCCTTGACCTTTTGGCCGTCCGTTGGCTGCAAAGCCGTCACATCGCTTACCGGATCAAGGAGCGGAGCCCCTGATGTCGCTTGAACTTTTGCCCTGGCTCGGACTTGCGTCCCAAATCGCGGGGGCGGTCATGCTTTTTTTTTCAGGCGCTCTCGGCCTGGGAACCCGGCGGTATCAGGTCCGGGGCGCGGCCGCCGGGCTCGCCTTTTTCTGCGCGGGCTCCGTCTCCCTTGCCGTGTTCGCCCTGTACGAACGGAATTTTTTGCTGACGGGCATCCAGCTTCTAGCGGCCGTGCTCATTTTCCTGGGTGTGGCGCGCAAGGCGAAGGGGAGACGCGGCGGCTCATGAAGCGCTTCCGGGATTTTTGCAAGCGCGCGGCGGGGAAGACCGTTGTGGTTTTCCTGCTTTTGTCGGCTCTGGTGGTCGCGGTGCAGTACCTGCCGGGCTTTGACGAACACGCCTTGGCCCTCCACATTCGCGACCAGGGCGCCCGGGGCGTTTTCCTGTTTATCGCCATCGCCGCGGTGGGGTCCGCGCTGGGCGTTCCCCGCCAGGCTTTGAGCTTCGCGGGCGGTTACGCGTTCGGCGCGGCGTGGGGCGTGCTGTTCGCCACCGCCGGAACGACCCTCGGTTGCGCGGGAAGCTTTTTTCTGGCGCGTCGCTTCGGCAAACCTTATCTTCCCAAACGCCTCGCTAGGCGCATGGAAATCCTTGACGCGTTCATCGCCGAGGCGCCGTTTTCCATGACGCTGACGGTTCGCCTCATGCCCTTCGGGAGCAATGCCCTCACCAACGTGCTGGCGGGCATGTCGTCCATCCCGGCGGCGGGCTTTATCGCCGGCTCGTGCGTCGGGTATGTTCCCCAGAATTTAATTTTCTCCTTGCTGGGCAGCGGAATGCGCGTCGATCCCTTCTGGAGGGTTCTCGTGGCCGCGGTTTTGTTCGCCTCGGCCCTGCTGGTCGGAATTTATCTTTTCCGCAGACACAGGGCATTAGCCACGATTGCCGAGAAAAAGCATTGAACTTTGCCCCAAGTCAATGTAGAAGTCTTTGCGAAATTGTCTTGAATTATCTTGCCCGTAACGCGTCGGTTCGCCTTGAGCCGTCGCCGCGCGCAAGCATCTCACCGTGAATCTTTTCGGAGGAACCATGTCGTTTATCGAGACCGCGTATGCGATGGCGCCCCAGGCAGGGGGCGGAGGCGATGCCAATATGTTCGCTTCCCTTATGCCTTTTGCCCTTATTTTCCTGGTGTTCTACTTCCTGCTCATCCGTCCTCAGCAGAAGAAGGCCAAGGAACACAAGCTGATGCTCTCGGCCTTGAAAAAGGGCGATGCCGTGGTTACCGCCGGGGGGATCTTCGGCCGCATCGTCGACGTGGACGGCGATATCATGACGGTCGATCTTGGAGAAACCAAGGTGACCATGAACAGGAGCTACCTGAACGCCGCGCCTCAGGTAAGGCAGGCCGCGCCGCCGGTGAGAAAGGAAAAGAAGGGCAAGAAGGAGAGGGATACGGCCAAGGCCGCGCCCGTCGCCGTGGAAGAGGCGGCCCCCGAAGCGCCCGCGGAAACTCCGACGGAAGCGAAGGCCGGCGAAACCCAGGTCGTTTCCGGCAACGATACCGACAAGCCCGCCGTTCAATAGCGGCTGTTTTTGCCGCCGCCCCCCGTGGCGCGGCGGCGTTACCGTGTGAAGCCGCGTCATCGCGGCTTTGCGG
>JAJBSY010000113.1 GCA_020861205.1 Deltaproteobacteria bacterium
AGCCGGAAAAAACCCCTCCCGCGCGGCTGGCCGTCCCGGCCGGTCCGGTGGTGCCCGGGGCGGGATATTCCGGGCCCGGCCTCGGGCTTCTCGACATGATCATCACGGACGAGGAGGCGGAGGTCGCGCCGGAAAGCGACGGTGCGCGCGATGCGGAACCGGTGGTCGCCCGGCCGCCGGTCAAACCCGTCCCAAGCGTGACTGTTCGCGTCAAACCGTCTCCGGCGAAGATTCCGGCTCCTGTGTTGGAACCGGAAACCGTGGAACCGGGCGCGGCTTCAGCGGAGGAATCACCGATCCCGGCAACGCCGTCCCCCGCGGCCGGGCACGCGCCTATCAGCGTTCCCCTGCCGGGTGAGGATGACAGCGTCTTCAAGGACATGCTGCCGTTGATTCCCGGTCTGATTGTGGAGTTGAACGACGCCATGAACGACGCGCTCAGGGGCAAGGAGGAAAAAAGCCCTCTGCTGGTTCAGGAAGCGGCCGAGCGGGTTGCCGGCAAAGCCGGGAGTTTCGGCCTGACGCGCCTTGAGCGGATGGCCCGGTGCGTGGAACGCGCCGCCGCCGCCGACGATGTGGAACCCCTGGACTGCGTTCTCGCGGCCCTGGAGGCCTGGGTCGCACGCTACAAAGACGCCTTGCAGAAATTGCATCGCGAAGCGCAATGGTAGACGCCCCGGAACATTGTCGAACAGCAGCAGCCGCCCGTTAATGGCGGAAGAGGTCGTCCATGCCGCTTTCCCTGACGCCGATGCGGATCGGCGTACTTATGGCGCTGGGAGCCATCGTCGGGTGGTCCTTCAACTTCATTTTTTCGCGGTCCCTGGCCGGGGTGCTGCCGCCGTTCACCTTCACGCTGCTGCGCACCGTGGTGGCGCTGGCGGTGTTCGCCCCTTTCGCGCTCGGGACCTTCCGCGACTGTCTGCCGTACATCCGCAAGCGCCCCTGCTTCTATATCTTCCTCTCCCTTACGGGAATCGGCTATTACAACGCGCTGGTGTACCTGGCGGGACAAACCACGTCCGTCATCAACATGTCCCTGCTGGCCTTGTCCTCCCCCATATTCACCCTGCTTCTCGGGAGAATGTTCTACGGGGAGCAGCTTACCCATCGCCGCGTGTTCGGCCTGGCCGCCGCCGTTTGCGGGGTCACGCTCCTGACGGCCAGGGGGGACCTCGCGCTGCTCAAAACGCTCAGCTTCCAGACGGGCGACCTGTTCATGCTTACGGGCGCGTTCATTTTCGCCTGTTATTCCGTGAGCCTGCGCCGCATGGACCCGGAGGTCACCAGCCACGCGTTCATCCTGACCATGTTCATCGTCAGCTTCGTCTTTCTGCTGCCGCTCAGCGCCTGGGAACTCGCCCGGGGGATGACCGTGACCTTCACCCCCGTGGCCGTCACCGGCATTGTCTACCTGGGAATCGTCGCGTCCATTTTCTGTTACATTTGCTGGAACGGCGCGATAGCGCGCATCGGGGCGGGCAACGTGGCCCTGATCTACTACACCATGCCGCTCATCAGCGGATTCGAAGCGGTGTTGCTCTTGGGGGAACCCTTGCGCTGGTTCCATTTCGCCAGCGGCGCGCTCATCATAACGGGCGTGCTGGTGGCGACGAGGCGGTGACGGATTCATACGGGACGGGCGGATACCAACAGGGCGCGAGACGATCTGCTCCCAAACGCGTTCCGGGGGTAGCAAACGGGTAGGTCTTCCCCGCCGGAACCTCGGGACGGCAGGGAGATTGAACCGGTTCCCGTCAGTCGAAGTCCGCGAAGATCGCGCCGACATGCAGCGGGCCGAGTTCCTTGTCCCTGTGCACCGCCCGCAGCCGCCAGAGCGCCTGGTGGATCTGGTCGGAGGCGACGCCGTGCCGGATCGCGACATACGCCTCCAGAAAGGCCGCAAGATAGTCGCATACCTTGATGAGCTCCCCATCCTTGGGGTCGTACCGGTCGTCGTTGTAGAGCCGATGCAGCTCGTTGAACGGGATCTCCACGGCCATGCCGTCGCGCAGTATGGTGTTGCCGAATTCCGAAGCCCCGCTCATCCCGAGATAGTAGTGCAGCCGTTCCACAACGGCGTTGAGACCGTCCTTTTCCAGCGGCTCCAGGATGCGGCGGTTGATCGCCTCGCTTTCGTAATCGCGGATGATCGCGTCAAGCCCCTCGATGGATTTTTTCACCGGCGAAATGATGTCCCGGGTCAGCACTTCCGGAAGGTCATGCAACAGCCCGGTAAAAAAGTCGTTGACCAGCCGCGCCTGGCAGGCCCCGATGCTCAGGCTGAAAAAATAGGCGTAACAGGCCACGACGAACATGTGCCCCATCACGGAGGTCTCCGGCAGGCGCGGGGTCTGCGACCAGCGTTTCTGGAAACGGAGCTGGCCGCAGAGGTTGGCGAGCTTGTGGATGGCGGCGTCCGGATTCTCGCCCAGCAATTCGGGAACCCCCGCGAGATCGCGGTTGCGTTGCAAATGCGCGATGAAGCTTTTGTCGATTTCGGGCATCTCGTCGTCAAAGCTGTTGAAGGGACGGATGGCCCGGAACTCCCAGTAACTCGCGTAGTGATGGGCGGCGTCCAGGATGCGCGTCGCCAGCTCGTCCGCCCGTTCTCCCTGCACGTAGGCGGAAAATTCCCGCCAGAAATCGTCGCCCAGGGG
>JAJBSY010000150.1 GCA_020861205.1 Deltaproteobacteria bacterium
TAATTACAGCATCAAGCTGGTGTGGGAGACCGGATCGTACCTGCTGGCCGCGTCCTGGTTCCTGGCGGCGGGGTTCACGTTGCGCACCTCGGGCCACGTGCGCATCAGCATCCTGACGGCCAAGCTTCCCCCGGCCTTGGCGCGGCCCATGGACATCCTCGCGACCGCGGGCGGCCTGGTCATCTGTACCGTTGTCTGGCTCGCGATCATGCAGCTTTTCATCGACTCCGTAACATTCAACAAGACTTCGTTCACGCCGATGCAGACGCCTCTCTGGATTCCGCAGTCGTTCGTGGTCATCGGCGCGACGCTCCTTCTGCTCACGATGGTCGCCCGGCTGGGCTTGTTGCTATTGAAAGAGGAGCCGGACCTGCCTTTCGCGTCGGATGAATAGAATGGGGCCGTGTTCGCGGCAGTAATCACAAGACAGGAGATACCCGTGACCGCATTATACGCAACTGTAGCCCTTCTCGTTCTTACGCTCGGCAGCGGCATTTGGGTCGCGTTGGCGCTTTCGGGAACGGGCATGGGCATCATTTCCTATTTCCACAGCGTTCCCATGCTCAAACAACTCGGGATCAGCATCTGGAACTCCGCCACCGGCGAGACCATGATCGCGCTGCCGCTTTTCATCCTGATGGCGGAGATCCTGTTTCGGACGAAACTGGCGGATTCGCTTTTTTCCGGTCTGGCTCCCTGGGTGACCTGGCTGCCCGGCAAGCTTGTCCATACCAACATCATCGGCTGTACCATGTTCGCCGCCGTGTCGGGCTCTTCCGCCGCCACCACGGCGACGGTGGGCCGCGTGACGCTGGGCGAGCTGCAGCGCAGAAAATACAAACTCCCCCTCGCCATGGGGAGCCTTGCGGGGGCAGGCACGCTCGGGTTCCTGATCCCGCCCAGCACCATGCTGATAATCTACGGCGTGCTGGCCGAGGAATCCATTCTGAAACTGTTCCTCGCGGGCGTGGTTCCCGGTCTGATCATCGCGGGCTGTTACGTTGTATACGTCGTGATCTATGCGAGCTTCTTCGACAAGGATAACGAAATTCCCGAGGAAACGGTCACGTATACCGCGAAGGACAGGCTGGTGGGGCTTCTCCAGCTCGGCCCGGTCGTGTTCCTGATCATTCTGCTCATGGCCGCCATGTACGGCGGGTGGGCTTCACCAACGGAAGCCGCCGCCGTCGGGGTGCTCGGCAGCCTCCTGATCGCCCTGTTCCAGCGGTGCCTGACCTGGGAAGGCCTGAAGCACGCCATGACCGGGGCCGCGCGGACCAGCTCCATGGTCGGGTTCATCGTCATCGCGGCCGTGTATCTTTCACAGGCCATGGCTTACGTGGGCGTGCCCGGCCTGCTGGCGGGCAAGATAGCCGCCCTGGGTCTTTCTCCCATCGTGCTGATCTTCATCCTGATGATTTTCTATATGTTCATGGGCTGTATCATGGAAGGCCTCTCCATCATGGTGATGACCATCCCGATCACGCTTCCCCTGATTCTCCAGGCCGGGTACGACAAGATCTGGTTCGGCATCTTCCTGGTGCTGATGGTGGAAATGGCTCAGATCACCCCGCCGGTCGGGTTCAACCTGTTCGTCATCCAGGGGATAACCGGCCAGGATATCGGCAGGATCACGCGGGCGACCATCCCGTTTTTCCTGATTATGGCTGCCTTTACCATGCTTATCGCGTTTTTTCCGCAGATCGTGACGTATATCCCGGCGCATGTCGTGCTGCGCGGATAAGGAAGTGCCTGAAACGACCGGGCGCGGGTTGCCGGAAAACCGTTAAAAACGCCACTGGAGGTGTTATCGTGGCTTTGGACGTGCTTATCAAAAACGGTTGGGTCGTGGACGGGCGCGGCAATCCTTCCCCCTACCGTCCCTGGGAATCCCTTGATGTCGGTGTCAAGGACGGGAAAATCGTCATGATGCGGCCCGGGATAGACGTGGAAGCGGACAGGGTCATCGACGCCTCGGAGCGGATCGTCGCGCCGGGCATCATCGACGTGCACAGCCACTCCGACGGTTACCTCATGGAAAATCCACGGGCCGAAAGTTCCGTGCGCCAGGGCATCACCACCTGCGTCGTTGGCAACTGCGGTCTTTCCGCCGCGCCCGTGTACAACGGCTTCAGGCCGGCTTCGTCGATCCTCCCGGGCAAGATTCCCTATAACTGGACGACCATGGACGAGTATTTCCGGGTCCTGGAAAAAGACGGGCTCAGCCTCAATATGGTCGCCCTGGTCGGGCATTGCAATCTCAGGGCCGCGGGCATGGATTTCAGGCAAGGCAAGCCCAACGCGGAAGAAATGGCGTTCATGAAGAAGGTTCTGCGGGAGTCGCTGGACGCCGGCTGCTGGGGCATGAGCATCGGTCTCATTTATCCGCCCGCCTACTTCTCCGGCAGCGAGGAACTGGTGGAACTCCTGAGGATAATAGCCGACTACGGCGGCGTGAACCACGTGCACGTCCGGGGGCAGGGCGAGAACCTTATCGCCGCCATCCGGGAAGCCATCGCGACCGCCGAGGAAGCGGGCGCGCCCGTGCATATCCACCACCACAAGGGGATGGGCGACGCCAACGCGCCGAAAATCAAAATCACCCTCCGGCTTTTGGAAGACGCGATTCTCCGCGGAATGACCGTTTCTCTGGATATGTA
>JAJBSY010000282.1 GCA_020861205.1 Deltaproteobacteria bacterium
CGCCCGCAGCAGGTCAACCACCAGCATTGTGGGATTCAGGGAGCGGAATTTGGGAACCCATTGCGTTTCAAAAGGAACGCCGATGGTAAAATAAAGTTCGGCCCTGGATATCCCTTCCATCTGGGCCGCCGTCGGTTCGTACGAATGCGGGTCCTGGCCCTTGGCGGTCATTACCGTTACCGAGACCGCGTCTCCGCCTATCTTTTCAACAAAATACTTTTGCGGCGGGATGCTCACCGTTACAGCCACGGGCGCGGCGGCGGCCGGAGCCGGAAGAACCAGAAAAACGAAAAAGGCGAGCATGGGCAGGGCGGTACGCATGGGAACTCCGGTATGCGTCGTAATTATTGAAAAGCATTCTCAGTTTCCGGCATGAAAAGGCGGCGCCAGCATACATGACGGCGCCGCGAAACATCAAGCGAACGAATTATAGTCTCAGAGGCCAAGATCCGCAAGCAGGCTGTCGACGTCCGCCTGTTTGACGTCGCGAGACGGGCCCTTGAGTTCGGACCCCTTGACCTCCTTGATTTCGTCCATGCGGCGCTTGCTTTCGGCCGCGATTTCCGAGACGGCCTTTTCCGGCATTTCCTCGCGTGTTTTCAGCATCAGGCCGCTGGAAACGTACATGTCGAAAATGGAATGCTGAATTTCTCCCAACGCGGTTACGACCTTTTTCAGCCGCTGGCCGGTAAGATCCTGGAAACTCAGGGATGTCATGATCTGGGTGAGGGATTCCTCGAACGTCGCGACCTGCGCGATCAGGGTGTTGACCGCGTCGCAGTCGGCTGTTTTTTTAATGGCCTCCAGGTGCCCGGACGTTTCCTGCAACAGGTCGAGAAGTCGTTCGACTTCCCCCATGATGCTTTCGGTGGCCTCAAGGGTTGTCGCCATGACTTCGTTGAGCTGCTCCGTGGCTTCGCAGAAGAGTTTGCCCGTGTCTTCCCGCGTCCCGCAGTTCTGGCCCGGCCCTGCCACGGAGCTGATGGTTTTGTAGAGGTGCTGCAGCCCCTGGCGCATTTCCGTGTTGATATGGCGGTACAGTTCGCTTTCCTTCAGCGCGTTGTCCAGGGAAGCGCTGAGCGTGGCCCGGACGAAAACGAGCAGGGCTTTTTGGGCCGCGTCGTCGATTTCCGTTGTTTTGGCGTATTCACGCAAGAGGCCCTCGATGCCTTCCATAGCCTGATCGACGACTTTCTGCGGCTCTATCATGCCTGATCCTTTCATGATCCCTTCCCCTTTTCATACTGTTTTCACCGTACAGTATACACGGCCGCGGGATTTATTCCAGCCGTGTTTCGCGCAGCAAGCGTCTTTCTTCCTGGAAGACGTACCGGATGATTTTCTCGCGCTCTTCCTCCCGGATGCGGGTGAAGGTGAAAGCGAAGACCGGAACGCCGTTCCCGCCTGTTTCCCGGGCCGTGACGGTCCCGATACCCGCTGCGGTTAGGATGCCCGTCTGCCGGAAATTCACGATCACTTCCAGCCAGTCACCCGCCGCGAGCGGCACATCCGTGGTAAAATGCAAATTGGACGCGCTGATGGACTGGATTTCCATGGTATGCGGAAAATCCCGGTCGAGGGAAGACGAATGCAGCGCGGCAAGAAGCGCGTCCACCTTGGTATCCAACTGGAGCAGGAACTTGTTGACGGCTTCGGGCAGGGTGGAAGCGGCCAGAAATTCCTCGCGGGTCGGCCCGGCGGAAAGCGTATTGAGATGCGCGAATTCCTGGTCGTCCGGGCCGTTCAAGGCCCTGAACCGGCCGCGCAAATAGGTCGCAATCTCGGCGTATTCGTCATTTTCCGGTTGCATGGCAGTCTCCGGGTGGCCGTTTACTTGTTTTGTTCCATGAATTTTTTTGCCCGGCCCGCTTCCGGGCTGGAAGGATATTTTTTGACCAGTTCCTCAAGGCGGAGCTTGGCGGCGTCCTTTTTCCCGGCATAGTAAAAGGACATGCCCTGTTTGAGCATGGCGGACTGGAATTTCCCGCTGCCGGGGAATTTTTGAATGACGTCCTGGTAGGCGAGGGCGGCGCCCGCGTAATCCTTCAGCTGGTAATACGATTCGCCGCGCCAGAAGTGGGCGTTGCTGACGAGATTGTGGTCCGGGAACGTTTTGGTGAAATCCGAAAACGCCTTGACGGCGCCCTTGTAGTTGCGCGAAGCGAAGGCGTCCATGCCGGAATCATACAGCCGCGTGGCCGTATCCTTCTGTTCGTTCGTCTGGGGGGCCGGAGGCGTGGAAGGCGGCGTGGCGGTCACGGTTCCCGGGGTGGCGATGACGGCGCCGGGCGTCGCGGCTCCCGTGGTATCGGCGGGAGCGCCGCCTTCCCCCTCAAGGGGGGCGTCAAGCATGTCCACGGAGACGCCCATCTGGGAAGCCATCATCCGTACGGCCGTCTCCAGCCGGCCGACCTTGGCCGTCAGTTGCGCCATGTGGCCGGTGCCTGTCCCGGCGGTCATATCGTCGAGCTGGCCGCGCACCATGTTGAGTTCCTGGCGCATGGCCTGCATCTGGGCCCACATTTCAGCCTGGCCGCGCAGGACCTGTTCCACGTTGCCGACCGGGGAGGAGAGCTGCTCCATTCGCTGTGCGTTTTGCGTTACGCGGGCGTAGAGGGTAACGCTGCCCCCCGGGTGGATGCTCGAT
>JAJBSY010000080.1 GCA_020861205.1 Deltaproteobacteria bacterium
CGCTGCATCGCAGCCGGCATTCATGACCACCTGAGCAAGCCCATCGAGGTGGACACGCTCTACGCCACGCTTGCGCGCTGGTTCAGACGGCCGGGGGCCGATCCGGCGTCCGCTCCCGGTTCCGGGTGAAGCGCCCGAGCTCTTCCTGATGGTCTTAGAAAAGGAATAATCACGATAATACGGTAATACTCCCCGTATCACGGCGCGTTGCGTAGATGTCTCCGTAACGGGCGCGTTTTTTTGTGTACGCGCGCCCAAAACAGGAGGTATGCTATGAAAACAGGTATGATGAAAGCCGGAATATTCGCCGGGGCCCTTATGCTGGCTCTTCCGCTGGGCGCGGCGGCTGCCGGCAGCGATACGGACGGCACGACGGCGCAGGGTGTTCGCAACGAGGTACGCGATATCCGCAACGACGCGAAACAGCAGGTGCGGGATATCCGCAACGACGCGGACCGGAAAATTGACGACGTGCGCAACGACGTGCGCAATTCCAACCTGACCCAGGAAGAACGCAACAAGGTCACCATGGACCGTTTGGACGCCAAGGAAAAGAGAGAGTCCATGGGCGAATATTTCGATGACGCCGGCGTCACCGCGAAGGTCAAAAGCAAGTTCATCGGGCAGAAAGGCCTTGACTCCCTCGACATCAAGGTAGTCACGGTTGACGGCACGGTCACCCTGATGGGCGATGTGAACGATGCCTCCCAGATCGGATTGGCTGAAAACGTGGCCAAGGAAGTGGAAGGCGTCAAAGCGGTCGATAACAAGCTGGTCGTGAAGCCCTAGCCCTTTACGGTCATTCTGTAACGGCGGAACCCGGGAACGGATTCCGCCGTTATTACTTTGCCGCCCGCTTGCGCTATAATGTGATTTTCGTCATCCGCGGGTTATATTTTCCCGAACCAGCGCGCCCGCGGCGCGCAAACCAGCAGAGAGGGAAGCCATATGCCGGAAGTTGTTTTTACCTATCATACCGGAACGACAAAGGAGCTTTTTCAGAACGTCAGGTTGACCGGAAACTGGACGGCCGAGGGACGGCTTAGCGACACCTGGACCGTCGCGCCCATGGAGCCGTATCGCGATGAAGCCGGTTGCCGGGCGTACAGGGCGACCGTTGCCTTCGCGCCGGAAGAAGCGGGCAAGGAATTTTCCTGGGGGGTCATCATGGACGCCCCGGGCCGCGTGGACCTGTGGGGCGTCGCCGAGGAAACCGGCCCCTTTGCATCGAGCGAACTGCACCTGCCCTTCACCCTGGGAACGGAGCGGGGCGAGCAGTCGTATTTTCTGAGCACCGGCCGCTATCTCGGCGCCAACAAGTGGTATCGCCCGGGCGTTGACGCACCGGGCATCCGGTTTTCCGTTTGGGCGCCACATGCCCAAAATGTGGAAACGGTCATCGCGGCGGATGAGAGCGGAGGCTACATAGGGAATGACGGGAAAGGAGAAGGAGCCCGTTTCGCCATGCGGCGCGACGGTTCCGGCATCTGGGCGACGGACCCCGCCGATCCCGCCCTGGCCGAGTATGCGCGGTTCGAACATTCCCGCTACATGTTCAAAATTACGCGCGAGGACGGTTCCGTCGCCTACCGCACCGATATATATTCCCGCTCCCAGGCCGGGAAGGGAGGCGTCAATCCGGAAGAAGCCGAATGGAGCGGCAAATGCGACGATTTGGAGAGCACCAAAAGCTGCTCGGTCGTAAAGGACCCCGACAGGGTCAACGAGGCCGACGAACCGGGGGGCGCGGGATCGTGGAAGGATGCGGACGCGTTTTGGGAACGGGAATTTTCGCCGCTGGCACCGGTTCCTTCCAGCCTGGAGGATCTGGTCATCTACGAGATGCACATCGCGGGGCTCGGCGCGGGAGAAGAGGGGCCCGGAACGTTATGGGACGCCATCAAGATGCTCGACTACCTGACGGACCTGGGCGTCAACGCGGTGGAACTTTTGCCCGTGAGCGAGTTCGAGGGCGTGGCCGGCTGGGGGTACGGCTCCTCGCATTTTCATGCGATCAAGTACGACAGGGAGGGGCTAGACCTCTTCAAGCGTTTCGTGCGGGAATGCCACCGTCGCGGCATCGCGGTGATCGTGGACGTGGTCTACAATCACTATTCGCCGGACAGCGAGCGCGTTCACTGGATGTACGACGCCGCGCGCCACGACCGCAACATGTATTATTATTACAAGGGCAAGCAGGAAGACTACCCGGAAGATTTCCCGGAGGGCGGCTATTGCGACAACTATTCCACCGGCTACCTGCCCAACGTGGGCGAGCGGGCGGTGCGCGCCATGATGACCGGCAGCGCCGCCGCGCTGCTTCTGGATTACCATGTGGACGGATTCCGCATGGACCTCACCCAGGCCCTGCACAGCTTCAACGTGCTGCACAAGGACGGCAGCCCGGTGCCGGAGGCCAATGAAAGCGGCATCCGCTTCATGCGGGAATGGGCCCGCACGCTCCGCCTTTACAAGCCGGGAGTCTTTCTGCTGGCAGAGGATCACAGCGGCTGGAACATGATGGCGAAAGCGCAAAAAATCGGGGGGGTCGGATTCGACGCGGTCTGGTGGTCAGAATGGTACCACCAGCTCATCGGCGATTCGGACCAGGACGGCGCCAAGGCGCATCTTTTGCGGAACATGGG
>JAJBSY010000427.1 GCA_020861205.1 Deltaproteobacteria bacterium
GCCCCCATGAGGTGAATTATGAACAGTGCCGAATTTTATCTGGGCAACGCCGTGGTCGCCTCGAGCGGCGAAAGCTTTGCCGTCAGGGAATATTTACAGAACCGCCAGCCTGTCATCGGCTATGACCTGGACCTCATTTATGTCGAATGCCGTCTGTGCGGCAAGCCGGTGTTGTGGGAAAAGGGCAAAACAAGCCTTCTTCTGCACGCGTCGGGTATCGACGTTTCGCTCCTGGACTCCGAGTGCATGATCCTGTCGGAAGGGTGCCCGCAATGCCGGCCCGGCGCGTCC
This sequence comes from Deltaproteobacteria bacterium, assembly GCA_020861205.1. GTDB lineage: Bacteria > Desulfobacterota > Desulfovibrionia > Desulfovibrionales > Desulfovibrionaceae > FLUQ01. The sequence continues at coordinate 292 of JAJBSY010000427.1, forward strand.
CCCTTCCACCTGAACGTGGTCCGCGTGACCTCGATAACCCCGCAGGATGTGCTTCTGCTCAGCGAGAACAAGGGACGCGCCTAGAAAAGAGCCTAATCGCTTGGATCGGCCGCTGTTTTGACGGCGCGGCTCCGGTTTTTAACATCGCCCTCTAGCGTTCCTGATAGTGGGGGGGCGGCGTGTTTGCCGGGCCGCTTCCTTCCGCGACGGCCTGGAGCAGATCCTCCACCCGGCTCCCGATTGTTTCCAGCATCCGCTCCAGGGCGTCGATCTGGCGTTGTTGCGAAACCAGGGCGGCGTTCAGGTCCTGGATCAGCCGTTCCTGGAAAAACAGCGTCTCCTCCAGCCGGGCGATGCGGTCTTCCGTCGTCATTTTCCCCCCTTCGCCATCCGCCGCTCCAGGGCGACCACGGCCTCGAAATGCGCCTTTGAAACCGGCTGCACGGACAGGCGGCTGCCTTTTTTCAGCAGCTCCATACCGTCGAGTTCCGGTTGGCTGCGCAGCAGCCGCAAGGGCAGCGGCACCGGGAAAATTTCCTTCAGCGTCACGTCCACCAGGTACCAGCGCGGGTTGTCCTCCGGCGAGGCGAGGTCCGGATGCTCGCTTGCCGGGTCCCATTGGGTCGGATCCGGACGCGGACCGCCGGTGATCTCCATCAATCCCACAATGCCGGGATCCGTCACGGAGTGGTAAAAAAAAGCCAGATCGCCTTTTTTGATTTCGTCGCGCATAAAGTTCCGGGCCTGGTAGTTGCGCACTCCGTCCCAGGGAGCCGTCCGCCCCGGCGACGCGGCAAGATCCCGGATGGAAAAACAGCCGGGTTCGCTTTTAAAAAGCCAGTATCGCATTGGAAACTCCTTATCCGGATGGCGCCCCGAAAACGGTTGCGCGAAACCACGCCCCATTTGGCCTGTGCCCGGAGCCTAAGCCTTTCCCTTCCTTCGACTATCGCCGAATTTCCCCACCCTGTCACCGTGCCGGGAGGGGGTACGTTTCTCATGCGGTTTTGCCGGGGTTCCATCTGTACGCCCGCCTTCGCGGTCTCTTTCCCGCCCCAGCAGGATGTAATGCTGCCGCATCCGTTCGGCATCGGTCCGGGCCACCGGAATACAGGCGCCTTTCGTGTCCTTGCCCGCATAGTACATGGCCGTCGCCACCGTACCGGGCGTGGGGATGAAACACTGCACCTGGCGCGGACTCCAGTTGCGCTTCTTGAGCCAGACGGCAAGTTCCCGCATATCCGCGTCCGTACAACCGGGATACGCGCTCATCAGGTAGGGAACGACATACTGTTCCTTGCCCGCCGCATCGGAAAGCCTTTCGAACCGCCGCAGAAACGCTTCGAAAACCGGCAGCGCGGGCTTGCGCATAAGCCGGAGAACATCCTCGGCGATATGTTCCGGCGCGATCTTGAGCTGCCCGCCCGTAAATTCCCGGGTGTAGGCCTTGAGAGCCTCGTCGTCCTTGAGCGCCAGATCGAAGCGCACCCCGCTGGCGACGCGCACATGCCGGACCCCTTCCTGCCGCGACACCTCGCGCAGCATGGCCGCTCCCTTGGCCTGATCCACGCTGAAAAAGGGGCAGATACCCGGAAACAGACAGCTCGCCCGTTCGCAACCGGCCGCATCGCCGGTGCAGGCCGCCTGCCACATGTTGGCGCTCGGTCCGCCGACGTCACTGATGGAACCGGCCCAGGCCGGTACCTTGCCGCGAACCCGCGTGGCCGCGATACGCCTGGCCTCGTCCAGGATGGACCGTCTCCCGCGCGAGGCGATGCGCCTGGTCTGGTGCAGGGCCAGGGAGCAGAACGCGCACCCGCCGCCGCATCCCCTGTGGCTGGTAATGCTGGCGCGGATCATCTCCCAGGCCGGGATGGGTTCTTCGTAGGAAGGATGCGGCAGCCGCGTGTACGGCAGGGCGTAGAGCGCGTCCATGGCATCGGTGGCAAGCGGGGGTGAGGGCGGGTTCATGACGACCGTCCTGTCGCCGCTGGCCTGCGCCGCCGGGACACGCGCCTGGTGTACCTGGCGTTCCATGGCGACCGTGGCCGTTACCAGCAGAAAGGGATCCGCCGCGATGCGTTCGTGCGACGGCAAAAATGCGGCATCCGCCGGAAGAAGCCGTTCCGAATCTCTGGAGGAAATCGCGTACGCCAGGCCGGGAATGGACCGCGAACGCTCCGCGAGAAGCGCGCGGACGGATTTCCCTTCGGCTCCGGCGTCGCATACGGCGTCTTCCGCGACGCGGGCGATGCTTGCCAGCGCGGTTTCCCCCATGCCGAACACCCACAGGTCCGCCTTGCTGTCCAGCAGGATTGACCGGCGTAACGAATCCGTCCAGA
>JAJBSY010000264.1 GCA_020861205.1 Deltaproteobacteria bacterium
GGCCTCTCCGGCCTTGGCTTCCATTCCCGGCCCGGTGGACCTGGCCCTGGTATGCACCCCCGCCAAAACGTTGCCCGGCGTTATCGCCCAATGCGGCCAAAAAGGCGTCAAGGGCGCCGTGGTGCTGGCCGGGGGCTTCGCCGAATCCGGCCCGGACGGCGCCGCGCTTCAGGGGCAGATGGTCGATGAAGCCCGCAAATACGGCGTCCGGATCGTCGGACCCAACACCTCCGGTATTTTCAATACCCATGCGGGTTGCAACATCGTCGGTTTCTCAGACCTCAAAAAAGGCGGCGTCGGGCTCCTGACCCAGTCCGGCAACATGGCGCTGTCGCTCGCGACCGAGGCGCAGAGCAACGGGAATCTCGGCCTTTCGACCTACGTCGGCATAGGCAACGAATCGGACATCCGTTTTGACGAATACCTGGATTATTTCCGGGATGACGAGAACACGAGCGTCCTGGTCGTCTATGTGGAAGGCGTCAAGGACGGTCCGCGTTTTCTTGAAGGGTTGCGAAGCATAACGCGCAAAAAACCCGTGGTTGTCTACAAATCCGGGCGCACCAGCGCCGGGCAGAATTCCGCGAAATCCCACACCGGGGCTCTCGCGGGCGATTACGCCGTCAACGACGGCGTATTGCGCCAGGCCGGCGCGATTCTCGCCCGGAAATCCGACGAGATCCTGCCCCTGGCCGAGGCGCTTTCGCTTCTCGGCCCGCTCGCCTCGCGCCGGGTCGCCGTCCTCGCCGACGGCGGCGGGCACGCGACCATCGCCGCGGACAGCCTGACGGAGCTCGGCATGGAACTGCCGGCTCTCTCGAAGGAGTCGCAGGACAAACTCGCCGCGCTTCTGCCGTCCGGCGCGGCCCTGGTGAACCCGGTCGACGTGGCCGGCGGCACGGACTCGAACCCGGCCGTTTTTGCCGAATGCGCCGAGATAATGCTGGCGGACCCAAGCGTCGACGGGCTCATCATTACGGGCCTTTTCGGCGGGTACGGCACGCGGTTCTCGGAAACCCTGATGCCCATCGAACTGGAAACCATGGATGCGATCGCGGCCTTGCGGCTGAAGTACAAGAAACCGATCCTGGTTCACAGCCTCTATGGTTACCTGTGCCCCCACGAGCGGCCGGAATCGCTCGTACGCATCCGTGAGGCGGGCATTCCCGTCTATTCCTCGCTCGAGCTCGGTACCCGTTGTATGCAGGCCATGGCGGAATTCGGCGAAACGATGCGGCGGCCGCAGGAGGCGGCCGCAAAACCTACCCGCCCGGCGGTGTTTGACCGGATCCTGGCCGCCTGCCGGGAACAGGGCAGGGATTTCGTCATGGAACACGAAGCGCGGGAAATCCTCGCCGCAGCCGGCGCGAAGATGGCCCCGGTCGCCCTCGCCGCAACCGCTGACGAGGCCGCGAAAAGTTTCGCGGCGTTGGGAAGGGTTCCTGTGGCCATGAAAATCGTGTCCCGCGACATCATCCACAAAAGCGACGCGGGCGGGGTTGTCCTGAACGTCACGGACGAGGACGGCGCGCGCAAAGCGTTCGCTACCATCATTGAAAACGCCGGCGCGTACCAGAAAAAACACAGCCTGGCGGCGCCGGACATCACCGGCGTGCTGATGACGCCCATGGCCAAGAAGGGCGGTGTGGAGGTCATCATCGGCGTTGTGAAGGATCCCTCCTACGGCAGCGTGATGATGTTCGGCCTCGGCGGCGTGCTGGTCGAAGTGTTGAAAGACGTCGCGTTCAGAGCGGTGCCTCTCTCGGAATACGACGCGCGCGCCATGATGGGCGAGCTGAAGGGCCGGGCCATCCTCGACGGTGTTCGCGGTGCGAAAGGCGTGGACAAAGAGGCGCTTGTCGCCCTTATGCGGCGCCTTTCCGCATTGTGCGCGGCCTGCCCGGAAATCAAGGAGCTCGATATGAACCCCGTACTGGCCTATCCGGACGGGGTTGACATCCTGGACGCCAGGATCCTGCTTGATCTGAAGAAGTGAATGCCCGGCAACGGGGCGGGAGGAACAGCGCCGGCAATGGCTTCGCGCCGGAGCCTCCCGCTCCGCCCCTGCGATAGAATGATGATGTTTCCCTGATCCACCTGATTATCCACACAGGGAGGTACGGAGCGATGAATGACAAGGGGAAGGCTGTCGTCAATCACGGATTTGAAGAATCGTCTTTAAAGCTTGAACCGCTGACCTTCTGGGAAGGCGTGGCCATGATCGTGGGGACCGATATCGGTTCGGGCGTCCTCGCCCTGGCGTACGGAGCGCGCAACGCCGGCTGGACGATACTGGTTTTCTGGCTCATCGTCACTGCGGTGTTCACCACCATATCCATGCTGTATACCGTGGAAACGACTCTTCGCACGAAAAAGCCGCTTCAGGTCAGCGGATTGGCCGAGCGCTACCTGGGCCAGAAGGGATCCTGGCTGATTTTCGCGGCGGTCGCCGTCAACGCGATGGGTTGTCTGATCGCCTACACGGCCGGCAGCGGAAAAATTCTCAGCAGCTTTTTCGGCATCCCTCCCCAGTTTGGCAGTCTGCTCTTCTTCATCCCCTCGACCCTCGTGGTCTGGCTTGGCTTGCGCGCGACCGGGGTTGCCGAAAAAGGGCTTAC
>JAJBSY010000446.1 GCA_020861205.1 Deltaproteobacteria bacterium
GAGTTGCAGGAAAAAATATTCAGCCCCTTTTTCAGCACCAAAGACAAGGGAGCCGGCCTGGGGCTGGCGATGACGCGAAAGATCATCAACGAAATCGGCGGAAAACTCCTCCTGCACAGCCGGGTCGGGTCCGGGACCCTTATAACCCTGGCCCTGCGACCGATCCTGGCCGTCGAGGACGAGGGCTCCCTTCTTTCAGGAGACAACTGATGGCGCCAACCGTCGTCCTTGCCAGCCGCAACCGGGGAAAGATCAAGGAACTCGCCGTCCTGTTGCAGCCTTTCGGCGTGACGGTCAAGGGGCTGGACGCCTTTCCCGCCATCGGCGAAATAGAGGAAACCGGCGCCACGTTCGCCGAGAACGCGCTGCTGAACGCCTCCACGGTCAGCAAGCTCACGGGCCTTGTCGCCGTCGCGGACGATTCCGGCCTGGTGGTGGACGCGCTGGACGGCGAGCCGGGGGTGTATTCCGCCCGCTACAGCCAGGAGGAAAACCGGCCGGCCACGGATGCGCGCAACACGGAAAAGCTCCTCGCGAAAACGGCCGGGTTCCCGGACGGAAAGCGCACGGCCCGGTTTGTCAGCGTCATGGCCGCCGCCGCCCCGGACGGAGCCCATATCCATGCCGAAGGCTCCTGGGAAGGCGTTCTCGCCAGAACACCGGCCGGAACGAACGGCTTCGGGTATGACCCGGTTTTCCTCGACCCGGAACTGGGCCTGACGGCCGCCCAAATGGAACCAGCCCAGAAAAACGCGCGGAGCCACAGGGCCAAAGCCTGCCGGAAACTCCTCGCCCTCTGGCCCGCTTTTTGGGAAGCGCATCGCCGGTAACCGGCGCCGGATAAAAAAACAGGCGCACGGCATAAGGGCTACCCTTCTGTTTTTCCTGTAGTTTTTCTTCCAAAATCATGGTCTTATAATCTAATAGGTTGAATTAAAAACGTATTTTTCGGTACCCATACGGTATTCGGGAGCCTGGACTCCCGCAACCGCAATCGTATGCAAAAGAAGGATGGGTACGATGAAAAAACTTTTTATTTCATGCTGCGTCGGTGTTGTGTTGTGTCTTCCCCTGACCGCCGGGGCCGCCGAAACCACAACCGTCTACACCGAGCAGACCGCCTATGAAATCACCACGCAGACCAGGCCCGACAAGGAGGGCCTCGGCATTTACGTGGCTCCCAAGCTCGTCTGGAGCTACACCGTTTTCGACAAGCTCAAAGGGGAAGCCGACATCACGAACGGCGGGGAATACGGGGGCATCTCGAAAAAAAGCCGCAAGGACGACGACACCTGGGGCGGCGCCATCGCCGTGGGGTATGATTTCGAGCGCCTGCTCAACGTCCCCATGCGCGGTGAGATCGAATACGCCTTCTTCGGCAACGTTGACGGCTCGGTCTCCCGCAGCTTCGACGGCGGCACGGTAAGCGGCGAGGCCAAGCTGAAAAACAAGATGGACATCCAGACCCTGTTCTTCAACGCGTATTTTGATTTTGACACCGATACGCCGTTCACCCCCTATCTTGGCGCCGGCCTGGGCATCGCCTTCGTGGACAGCAAAAGTTCCGGCAGCGTGGATTACTCCGTCGGCGGGGTGGATTACTCCGGCAGCAGCTCCACCAATTACAAGCTGAACACGAACTTCGCCTGGAACGTCGGCGCTGGCGTCGCCTGGGAATTCAACGACCTGCTCACCCTCGACCTCGGCTACCGGTTCGCCAGCCTGGGCAAGGTCAAGAGCAGAAGCAGCTCGTATGAGGGCGTCGGCGAGACGGTCTCGTACAAAAGCAAAGTCACGGACGTCTACATGCACCAGGTCATGATGGGCCTGCGGTTCACGTTCTAGGACGCTTGAAAAGCGCCGCGCCGGAGGCTCTCCCGGCGCGGCGCTTTTTTATTCCCGGCTCTCAGCTTTTTCTGGCGAAAACCAGGATGCCGCAGGCCGGTATCGCAACGGTCATGGTTCCCCCGCCGCTGTCCACGTCGCCGGGGTTGCCCCCGCCGGGACCGCCGTAGATGGGTGCCTCGCTGTTGAGCACCTCGGTCCAGACCTTTCCCTTCAGGTTTTTGTGGGTCAGCGCGTATCCGTCCGGGTAGGGCGTATTGCTCAAACTCGCGATGATGACGAACTCCTGGTCCCCCTGCCAGCGGTGCCACGCCAGAATACGCTGCTGGTTGTGCACCTTCAGGACGGCGACGCACGCCGAGCGCAAGGCGGCGTTCTCCCGGCGCAGCCTGATGGCGTCCTGGTAGAAACGGAACATGCCGCCGCCGTCGTTCGCCCTCATGGCCCGGTAATCCTCGCGGTGTTCCAGAAAATCGTCGTGGCGGTAGAGTTCGCGGGCGCACACCTCTTCCCCCATAAAAAACATGGGCGTCCCGGCCGAAAAAAAGGTCATCCCGGCGACGGCGCGGCATCTGGCCTCGCCCCAGTTCCGCGTGTTGTCGAACAACATGCCGTTGACCGCCACTTCGATATTGCGCGCCGAACCGGCCGAGTTGCCGGACTCGTCGTGCGATTCGTGGTACACCACCCGCCCCGGGCTGCCCGCCATCATGCCGCCCATGACGCTCATGCGCAGGGGTTTGGCCGTGCCGTACCC
>JAJBSY010000391.1 GCA_020861205.1 Deltaproteobacteria bacterium
CTCGATAAGCTCCATGAGCGGTTTGTTGCCTTCGATTTCCGCCGGGCTTTCCGTGCCCTTCATGCCGAGGCTGGAAGCGTGGATGAAGACCAGGGGGTTGCCGACGTCCACGAGCGAGATGGTGTACCGCTTGCCGTCAACGGTCACCACATCCTTGACGTTGCCGGTGGGCAAGAGTTTGCCGGTGACGCCCCCGGCCACGTCGGACCAGTCCAGGGTGATTTTCGCGCCCGTGCCGGGGCAACCGTCGATGGCATAGTCTCCGGTGACCATGGCCTTGCCGTCTTTGACCGGAACCTCCGCCACGAGAATGTTGCCGCTGTTGGTGAGGTGGATGCGCACCGTGGTCACGGGCTCGACCGGCTCCACCATGCCCTCGTCGATGGCGAAGGGGCCGACGGCGGCGGAAATATTGCCGCAGTTTCCCTTGTAGTCGATAAAATCCGTTTCGAAGCTGACCTGGCCGAAGGTGTAGTCGACATCCGCGTCAGGCCGCGAAGGCGGGGATATAATGGCAAGTTTGCTCGTCAAAACGTCCGCGCCTCCAAGGCCGTCGATTTGTCGTATGTCGGGGCTGCCGTAAATGGCCCGGATGACGGCGTCCCGTTTTTCCGGTTCCTTGGGCAGTTCGTTTTTCATGATGAAGACGCCTTTGCTGGTACCGCCCCGAACGATGGCGCAACGCAGCATTTCCATTTCCGGATGCATACTTTCCTCCTGAAGATTATCGCGCCTGGGCTATGGCGACGGAGAGAGCCACCGTCGCGCCGACCATGGGGTTGTTGCCCATGCCGAGAAAACCCATCATTTCCACGTGCGCCGGTACCGATGAGGAACCCGCGAACTGGGCGTCGCAATACATGCGGCCGACCGTGTCGGTGAGGCCGTAAGAAGCAGGCCCCGCCCCGTTGTCATCCGGGTGGACCGTCCGCCCGGTGCCGCCGCCCGAGGCCACGGCGAAAAAGTTCTTTCCGTTGTCCTGGCACCATTTTTTATAGGTTCCCGCCACGGGATGCTGGAACCGCGTCATATTGGTCGAGTTGCCGGTGATGCAGACATCGACGCCTTCACGGGCCATGATGGCGACGCCTTCGAGCACGTCATCGGCGCCGTAACAACGCACCTCCGCCCTCCGGCCCGCGGAAAAGGCCCGCCGCTCTTTGACCGCGATAGTACCGGACGTATAGTCGTACTCGGTCCGCATATAGGTGAACCCGTTGATGCGGGAGATGATGTACGCGGCATCCTTGCCAAGGCCGTTCAAAATCACCCGCAAAGGTTTCCTGCGAACCTTGTTGGCCGATTGCACGATGCCGATGGCGCCTTCCGCCGCGGCAAACGACTCGTGCCCGGCAAGGAAGGCGAAACAGCCCGTGTCCTCATGGAGAAGACGGCTTGCCAGCCTGCCGTGCCCGATCCCGACCTTTCGGTGATCCGCCACCGAACCCGGGATGCAGAACGCCTGCAGGCCCTCGCCGATGCATTCGGCGATCTCGGCCGCGCCTTTCACTCCCCGCCGCAGGGCGATGGCGCCGCCGAGGGTGTAGGCCCAGCAGGCATCGTCGAAGCATATGGCCTGTATCCCCCGCACGACGGTAAAGACGTCGACGCCCTTGGCCTTGAGCATTTCACGCCCTTTTTCCAGGGAGGGAACGCCGTTCGCCTGGAGGCTGGCGGTAATTCCCGGCATTCTTTGTTCCATGCTTTCAAAACTGGTCATGGCGGCAACCTCCTGGACCTATTCGCGGCGGGGATCGATGGTTCTGACGGCCTCGCTGAACCGGCCGTAAACGCCTTTGACTTTGCCGTACGCTTCGTCCGGACTGGCGCCGGCGGCTATATGGTCCATCATGCTGCCGAGGTTTACGAATTCGTACCCGATAATCTCGTTGTTTTCGTCAAGCCCGAGGCGGGTGACGTACCCTTCCGTCATTTCAAGGTACCGGGCTCCCTTTTCGAGGGTGCTGTACGAGGTGCCGACCTGGCTGCGGCGGCCGGAGCCGAGGTCTTCCAAGGCGGCGCCTATGGGCAGGCCGCCGTCGGAATAGGAACTCTGCGAGCGGCCATAGGCAAGGGCGGTGAACAGGGATTTCATGGCGCTGTTGGTCGCGTCGCATACGAGGTCGGTATTGAGCGCTTCAAGCAGGGTTTTGCCCGGCAGAATTTCGGCGGCCATGGCGGCGGAGTGGCTCATGCCGGAACAGCCTATATGCTCGATCAGCGCTTCGCTGATGATGCCCTCTTTCACGTTGAGCGTGAGCTTGCAGGTGCCCATTTGCGGCGCGCAGGTGCCGCAACCGTGGGCAAAGCCCGATATGTCGGGTATCTGCCTGACCTTGGTCCACCCGCCTTCCTGGGGGATGGGGGATGGACCGTGATTCGGGCCCTGGGCGACAATGCAGAATTTTTCCAGCGCGTTGGTTGCCATAAGACGAGGTTCCCCTGTTTACAGTGTTCGTTTCGGGGCGGGCCCCGGCCGTTCGCGGAGCGGCCGTGCACGCGCCGACCGAATGGAGGCGAAGGGAATACGCGGGAAATATAACAAGAAACATGCCAAAAACGTTTTCCGGCGGTATTCACGGATCGAAGACCGAATTG
>JAJBSY010000117.1 GCA_020861205.1 Deltaproteobacteria bacterium
CTTTGGCTCTTGTGCAGGAATATTCCCCGTTGCACTGGAACGCGGACGCGATGCAATCGCTTGCGCCGCGAAGTCAAAAAGATTTGGTCCGGATCGTGGACGCGTTTATCGAGCATCATGTCGGGCTCAGATGGCACAACAGCCGGTTTATCCGGGTATGACGATTATTCAGGGAGCGACCATGTATTTTCAAGATGTCATTCTGACATTGCAGGAGTTCTGGGCGAAGCGCGGTTGCGTGATCGAGCAGCCCTACGACGTGGAGAAGGGCGCGGGAACCTTCAACCCGGCAACCTTCTTGCGGGCCATCGGGCCGGAACCCTGGAAGGTCGCCTACGTGGAACCTTCGCGCCGTCCCACGGACGGCCGGTACGGAGAAAACCCCAACCGCCTGCAGCACTACTTCCAGTTCCAGGTCATCATCAAGCCGTCACCCGACAACATACTCGAACTGTACCTGGACAGCCTCCGCGCGCTCGGAATCGACCCGGCCATGCATGACATACGGTTTGTCGAGGATGACTGGGAATCGCCCACCCTCGGCGCGTGGGGCCTCGGTTGGGAGGTCTGGCTGAACGGCATGGAAGTGACCCAGTTCACCTATTTCCAGCAGGTAGGCGGCATAGACCTGCCCTGCGTCAGCGCGGAAATCACCTACGGCATGGAACGGCTCTGCATGTACCTCCAGGGCAAGGAGTCCGTGTACGATCTGGACTGGAACGAAAACGTGACCTACGGCGACCTCTATCACCGGAACGAAGTCGAGCAATCCACGTACAACTTCGAGGAAAGTTCCCCGCAGCTCCTGCTCGACCATTTCAGGGAGTACGAAGGCGAAGCCGCGCGGCTGACGGAACAGGGACTTCTCGCCCCCGCCTACGACTTCACCATGAAATGCTCGCATACCTTCAACCTCCTGGACGCCCGCGGCACCATTTCCATAACGGAACGCGCCGCGTATATCGGCAGGGTGCGCGCGCTGGCGTCCGGCGTCGCCCGGCTGTTCGCGGCCCAGCGAGAGGAAATGGGGTATCCGCTCATTAAAAACAAGGAAAACGCATGTTGAGCTTTACTCTTGAAATAGGGGTCGAAGAATTTCCGGCCCGTTTTCTCCCCGGACTGGAAAAGGAGTTGACGGACCGTTTTACCGCCGCGTTTATCGAAGCGGGGATAGCTTTTGACGGCCTGGACGTTTTTGCCACCCCCCGGCGGTCCGCCGTGCTCGCGCGGCTAGCGGAACGCTCCGAAAAACGCGAGGAGCTGGTTATGGGGCCGCCCGTCCGGGTTGCGTATGACGCGGACGGTAAGCCCACCAGGGCAGCCGAAGGGTTTGCCAAAACGCAGGGCGTTTCAATGGATGCCCTGTTCCGGGAGACCACGGAAAAAGGCGAATATCTGGCCGCGCGGAAAACCGTGGGCGGTGAAGACACCGCGATCGTTCTCGCCCGGATATGTCCCGCGATCATCGAAACGCTCTCTTTTCCCAAGCGGATGCACTGGGGGAACGGGACGTTCACTTTCGCGCGCCCGTTGCGCTGGATTCTTGCCATGCTGGATTCCACGGTGATCCCGTTCGCGGTCGGCGGCGTCGTCTCGGGCGATACGACGATCGGGCACAGGGTCCACGGATTCGGCCCGTTCACGCTTGCCGCCGCGTCCGAATACCGGGCCGTCATGGCGGAAAAATGCGGCATTACGGTTGACCCCGCGGAACGCCGCGCCTGTATCGTCGAAGGCGGCAACACATTGGCGGCAAAAGCGGGGGGCAAAATTTTGTGGAAGGAAAGCCTGCTGGACGAAGTCCAGGGGCTGACGGAACACCCCGTGCCGCTATTGGGTAATTTTGACGCCGGGTTTCTGGAGATCCCCCGCGAAGTTCTCCTGACCAGCATGGAAAGCCATCAGAAAAGCTTCGGTGTGGAAGGGGGGGACGGCAAACTCCTGCCGCATTTCCTGACCGTGCTGAACATGACTCCGCCCGACGAGGAACTTGTGCGCAAAGGGTGGGAGCGCGTTTTGCGCGCCCGCCTGGAAGACGCCCGTTTCTTCTGGAAGACGGACCTTGCCGCTTCTTTTGATGCCTGGCTCGCTTCCCTTGACGCGGTTATTTTTCTGGCGCCTCTCGGCAGCATGGGCGACAAGACGCGCCGTTTGGAAGAACTCTGCCGGTACCTGGCGGAAGCCACCGGCCGGGCTGATCCGGAGGAAGCCGCGCGTGCCGGGCGGCTCTCGAAAGCGGACCTTGTTTCCGGCATGGTGGGCGAATTTGATTCCCTCCAAGGCGTCATGGGGGGGATTTACGCTGAAAAACGGGGCGAGAAACCGGCCGTCGCCCAAGCTCTGCGGGAGCAATACCTGCCCGCCGGACCGGATTCCCCGGTTCCCTCGAGTCTTACGGGCGCGCTTCTTTCCCTGGCGGACAAGGCCGATACCATGGCCGGCTGCTTCGGGCTGGGCATGATCCCTACCGGCGCGGCCGATCCGTACGCCTTGCGCCGCTGCGCGCTGGGTATTGCCAGAATTATCGAGGAACATGGCCTGACTCTTGACGTGAACGACGTTTTCGCCAAAGCCCTGTCCCTGTATCGCGATATCC
>JAJBSY010000428.1 GCA_020861205.1 Deltaproteobacteria bacterium
GGTTTAGGTAGTTCCGGTCCGCGTCCGGTTCCGGCCCGTGATCCGTGCTTGTCTTTATCGGCGTTTTGGTTGAAAAACGCTTGTAAAGGATAGCGGCGCGAATGAGGCGCCGCGCCGGGTGAGGCCGGGTATCCCCGGCGGCGCCTGGCGCGCCTCTGCCCCGGCAAACGCCACGGAGCGGCATGAACGTTTTATTCATCCATCAGAATTTTCCGGGTCAATATTTCCATTTGGCCGGATACCTCGCCCGGGTTGGCAACCACTCCGTCACGGGGCTGGGCGACGTTGAAAATATCAGGAAACGCGGCGTCCTCAAGGGCATAACCACTATCGGCTACCCGTCCCCCAAAGGCGCTGGCGAGGCCACCCACCCGTACCTGCAGGGAACCGAGGCCGCCATCCGGCGCGGGCAGGCGGTCGCGCGCTCGTTGTTGCAGCTCAAGGGGCAGGGGTACGCCCCGGACGTCATCAGCGTGCATCCCGGCTGGGGGGAAGGGCTTTTCGTCCGCGACGTGTATCCGGACGTTCCCACCCTCATGTTCTGCGAGTTTTATTTTCACGCGGGGCAGGCCGACCTCGGGTTCGACCCGGAATTCCCCGCCACGCCGGACTGGTCTTACAGCATTCGTATCCGGAATACCGCGCAGGTCATGTCCATCCTCACGGGCAACGCCCTGGTGAGTCCCAGCCGCTGGCAGGCTTCCCGGTACCCGGCCTGCTTCCGGAATGGCATGAACATCATCCACGACGGGGTCAACACGGGGTGGATGACGCCCGATCCGGACGAGTTCCTCGTGCTGCAGCCGTTACGCAAAGCCGGTGAAAGCCGCTTGGTGGCGTTCACGGGTACGACCCTGGCGCTCGAGACACCCGCCGGCGGCAGCGGGGAACTGCTTCCCGAGGGCGATCCCGTGACGCTCCGGCGCGGCGACAAGGTCGTGCTCTTCGTGACCAGAAACCTTGAGCCGTACCGAGGCTATCATGTTTTCATGCGAAGCCTTCCGGCCCTGCAAAAACGCCACCCCGACGCCGCGATCGTCATCGTCGGGGATGCCGGCCTGAGCTACAGCCCCACCTTGCCCGAAGGCCACAGTTACAAGGACAAGTATTTGGACGAGGTGCGCGGCGAGCTTGACCTCGGCCGGGTCCATTTTGTCGGGCGGCTGCCGTATGAAGGACTCCGGGCCGCTTTCCGCATCGCTTCCGCGCATGTGTACCTGACCTATCCCTTCGTGCTGTCCTGGTCGCTGCTTGAATCCATGTCCTGCGAAGGGCTGATCGTCGCGTCGGACACCGAGCCTGTCCGCGAAGTAATACGCCACGGCGAGAACGGGCTGCTGGTGGATTTCTTCGACCGGGACGCCCTGGTCGGAACGGTGGATGCCGTTCTCCGCGAGCCGGGGAAGACCGCCGCCCTCAGGAAGAGCGCCCGCTCGTTTGTCGAGATGCATATGCCCATGGAAAAGTGCCTGCGGCGCCAGGCGGAGCTGCTGGAAGCGCTGGCCCGGGGAAAATATCCCACGCCGGGTTGAAACACCGCCGGATGCGGGAGATGTTCCTGTACGGCCGGCCGCGAAAACACGCATCCCACACCCTGTAGCCATCCGGAGAGCGGCATGCCCGGAATAACGCTGGAAGAACTTCTCGAGGCCAAGGAAGCCCGCGCCTTGCGCCGCGCGACCATGCAGAGGGAGTACCCCGGAACCTGCGTCAGCCTCTCGGTGAACATTCCGGGGGCGGAAAAAGATTCGCCCCGCATAAGGGCTCTGTTCCGGTACGCCCTTGACCGCATGGAGGCCGCCTTGCCGGTTGTCGCGGTCCGGTCGGTGCGGGAAAAGGCCGGGCCGCACGCCGTGCTGGCCGTGGAAGGCGATCCCGCCGCCGTCAAGGAAATTGCCTGCGGCCTGGAAACGGAAACCGTGTACGCCCGTTTGCTGGACCTGGACGTGTACGATGCTTCGGGCGCGGCCGTCTCGTTCCCTGCGCGCGGGTCCGGCCGGCCCTGCTTTGTCTGTTCCGGCCTCGCGACGGCCTGCATGCGGGAGGGGCGCCATACCCCGCGGGAGATCATGGCGGAGGTGGAAAAATTCTTCACGGCGTTTCACGCTGACATGAGCCGCGCCATCTCCGGACCGGCCGCGCATTACGCGTCCCTCGGGCTGGAGGCCATGCTGCACGAGGTCGCGTGCTCGCCCTCGCCCGGGCTTGTCGATCCGTTTCATACCGGTTCCCACAAGGATATGGATTTTTTCACGTTTCAGCGAAGTTCCGCCGCCCTGAGCTTCAGCCTGGCCCGCTGCGTCGAGGCCGGCATCCGGCATGAAGGCGGCCCGTCCGAACTGCTGCCGGTTTTGCGCGCAATTGGCATGGAGGCGGAAAAGGACATGCTCCGCGCGACCAACGGCGTGAACACGCAAAAGGGACTGTTGTTCTCGATGGGGCTGGCACTGGGCGCGGCGGGGCTTCTTGTCCGGGACGGGGCCCCGGTGACGCCCGAAGCCGTCGGCGCGGTGTTGCGGAGCATGGCGGCGGGGATCGTGGCCAGGGAACTGGGGGGGGACGAACCGCGCACGGCGGGCGAACGCATGT
>JAJBSY010000201.1 GCA_020861205.1 Deltaproteobacteria bacterium
GCCCCGGCCCAGCCCCCAGGTCGATTATCAGCCCCGCGGCGGAATCGGCCGCCGTTTGGGCGGCATTCTGGGCCACGGTAACGAGTTGGCCCGCCAAAACCCGGCTGCTGGGGCAGATGGAGCCCACTTGAAACGGCGCGCAGGCGAACTCTTTCACAAACCCCATTTCCAGCCGGAGAAAGTCCCAGAACCTGACGCGTGAAAGATCAAATTTTTCATCGGCAGAAGAAGATTGCTTCATGGGATTCGTTTATGGCGGGCACAACTCCGCTTCGGCACGACGGCCCGATCGCCGTTCCGGTTTCTCCGATGACCCGTTCCAGGTTTGCAACGTCGTTGAGGGGCTGACCGAATGTCATCTCTCTTTTTATATTCTAAGAAGCGGAATCTGAAAAGTCTTTTGCCGGAAAACGGCGCGGAACATCGATTGCTCCGCGGGCACCGGCAAATGAAAACGGCCCGCGCAGGCGGGCCGTAGCGGGGATTTGACGGGAAATGCTACACTGACTGATTCAGCCCGAGCAGGTAAGACGTCGCGCTGTTCGATCCGAAGGTGGCTATCTGGCTGAAATAATCGGCGCCGTTGTTGTCCGTGGCGGCGAAAAATGCCTGCACGGCCTCCGCCTGCAAGGTGAGCTTGAGGTTGCGGGTCAGCTCAGCTGCCTGGTCCGGGGCGCGGCCCTGGGCTTTTTTCAGATTGGAAAGCGCCTGGATGTGCTTGAAGGCGTCCACCATTTCGGGGTTGTCCTCAAAATACGCTTCGACAACCGCCTTGTCCGGGTGGTCGCTGACCACGGTCAGGTTGCCGTTGGCGTCCAGCACGAGACTGAATTCGATGTCCGGATCGACCCCCATCTCCTTGAGGTCGGACCTGACCGCTTCGGAGAAGGAGGCTTCCAGCTTTTTGCGGTAGTCTTCCACATCGTTGAAGGTGAAGCGCGTATAGCCGGCCTTCTTCATGGCGTCGAGCGCTTTCGCGAGTTCATCCCGTCCCTGGGTCGTCAGGATGCCGCTGACGGCGGTGTTGGCCGAGGACGAAAAATTGTTGCTGATCTGGGATGCGGCGTCTGACGCCTTGCTGTTTTTTGCGTATAGATCCTGATACATGGTGTAGGCATCAAGATAATGGGCGTTGGTGGCGCGAATGGACATGGCTTTCCTCCACTTCCCGGAAAATTTTTCCGGCGGGTTGCGTGTGCTTTTTTTCTGCATAAGCCATGCCAATAAACAAAAAGAGCAGACGGGGCGCGGTGAGCGCGATGCCCTTGAAAAGCATTGGACGAGAGGGTGAAAACAGGCTATGAGGGCGTCGTGAGTATTACGTCTCGAACAGAGCCGCCGTCGCTCGCCGATTCACGTTCCCTGAAGAATGCGGCGGGGCAGGACGGCGACCGAACCCTGGTCTTTGACGACGCGACGCTTGCCAACCACCTGTTCGGACCGCAAAACGCGAACCTGCGTCTCGTCGCGGAACGTTCCGGTACGGCCATCGGTTCGCGCGGGCTCACCGTGTCCATTGAAGGGGACGCCGTAGCCGCCGCCCTGGCCGGCAACCTGCTGACCCAGCTTTATACGTTGCTCAAGGCCGGCCACCCCCTGCATCCCCGCGACATCGAGTACGCTTTCGGGATGCTGGAGCGCGACGCGGACGTCGATCTCGCCAAGATATTCCGCGAGGCGGTTTTCGTCGTTTCCCCGCGCCGGACGATAAGTCCGAAAACATTGAGCCAGAGGGATTACGTCGCCGCCTTGCGCGAAGCGGACATGACGTTCGCCGTGGGGCCGGCCGGAACGGGCAAGACGTATCTTGCCGTGGCGGTGGCGTTATCCCTGCTGCTTGCCAAACGCGTAAAACGCATTATTTTGACCAGACCCGCGGTGGAAGCCGGAGAAAGGCTCGGGTTCCTGCCCGGGGATCTGGCCCAGAAAATCAACCCCTATCTGCGTCCGCTGTATGACGCCTTGCACGACATGCTTGATTTCGAGCGCGTGACGGAAATGCTGGAAACCGGCGTCATAGAGGTCGCGCCCCTCGCCTTTATGCGGGGCAGAACCCTGAACGACTCCTTCATTATCCTGGACGAGGCCCAGAACACCACACCGGAGCAAATGAAAATGTTTCTGACCCGGATGGGGTTCGGGTCAAAAACGGCAATAACCGGGGATACGACCCAGATAGACCTGCCGGAAAACGGCAAGGCGGCCCCCCGCTCGGGGTTGGTCCAGGCTTTGTCCGTCCTCCGCGGCGTGGAAGGCATCCGCATGCTGCGTTTTGACGAGAGCGATGTTATCCGCCACCCCTTGGTCGGAAGGGTAGTGAAGGCTTATGACCAATATGAAAATACAGACTAATTTCAAGGGCAGGAAAACGCTCCTCTCCCAGTGGCTCGAGGACCACCATCTCGGGCTGGGCGCGGTGGCGCTTTTTCTTGTGCTCATCGCCTTGTCCGCCGTGGCGAGCATAAACTTCGATTCGGGCCCCACGCGCCGTTTTCTCGCGGGAGAGGTCGCCACCGCCGCCGTGCTCTCCGATTACGGGTTCGTGGGCAAGGACACGAGGGCCTCGGCACACCGCCGGGAG
>JAJBSY010000356.1 GCA_020861205.1 Deltaproteobacteria bacterium
GCAACGAGCACTCCGGAGTGGATCCGGAGCTGTTGCCCCTGGTTGACGGGGAATTGTATATTCCCATGTACGGGATGATTCAAAGCTTCAACGTTTCCGTCGCTGCGGCTCTTGTCTTAAGCGAAGCGTCCCGCCAGCGGTTGCTGGCCGGAAAATACGGGGCGCCGACCTGCCCTCCGGAGGTCCTGGAGCAAATGGTTCAGCAATGGTTGCAAAAATAGCGCGCGGCAATGGAAAAACGGCGGAATTGCTTCCCGCCGTTCTTTTTATGGCCCGCGCGGAATCGTGATCCGGCCGGAGGAAGCGAAACCAGGGAAATCCGCCGAGCGTTTCCGGTTTTTCTGACTGATGACGCAGGACACCCGCGCATTGCGCGGATTTTTCCGGCGGCTGAAGGGGCTGGGCCACGGGCATACCCTGGAAAGGCCCGGGCGGATGGAAAACCGGGTTCGACAAAAAAAGGACCAGGGCCCGGCTATATCGAGCTTCGCGCCGCGGTCCCGGCCCCGGCTATTCGCTCTGCTTGGCCCAGGCGTTTTTGCTTTTGAGCTGTTCCTGGTATTCGTCGGCGTAAATTTTCAGCATGACCACGGCAAATGTCAGGATGATCGGACCGTAGAGAAGCCCGAAGATGCCGAAGGCCTGAATGCCGCCCAGGATGGCGAGGAAGAGGAACAGAATGGGCACGCCGGAAGCGTCGCGCATCAGGTACGGGCGGAGAAACGTGTCAATGGAGGTGACCAGCACGCCGCACCAGAGGGCGAGGAATATGGCGCTTTTCCAGGCGTTGATGAAGATGAGAAAGCAGACGGCGGGAACCCACACAAGGCCCGTTCCCACAACCGGCACAAAGGCGGAAAGCGCCATGACCGTTCCCCAGAACAGGGCCGGGATGCCCACGATGGCCAGCCCGATGCCGCCGGCCGCCCCTTGCAGGGCCGCAACCAGGAATCCGCCAGCCAGGACCGAGCGGGAAACGCGGCTCAGGGTGTTCAGGATACGTTCCTGCTGTTCCTCGCGTAACGGGGTCAGGTACTTGAGCCTGGCGATCATGCCGGCCCCGTCTTTCAGGAAAAAGAAAAGGGCGACCAGGAACAGGAGAAAATGCATGACGAACGTCAGCGTGCCGCCGACGAAGTTGGCGGAAAGGCCGAGAAGTTCCTGGCCCACGCGCCGCGCGGCGTCGAGGATGTCCGCCTTGGCGCTGTCCGGGGTGATATCGAGGAAAGGCGCTTCCTCGTGGAGTAATTCGAAGAAGGGGTTCAGGTAGTTCGTGAAAATGTCGTCCAGGTTGCCTTCGGACAGCCAGGCGGTGATGGAGGTCACGCTGTGGCGCATCTGGGGTATGAGCCCCGTTATGAGCAAGGTCAGCGGCACGATGACCACGATGATGACGAACGCGAGCACCACGAGGGATGCCAGGCTTTCGCGGCCCCTGAACCTGGTGAGGAAAAATTTGTAGACCGGGGCGAACAGCGCGGCAAAGACAACGGCCAGCACCAGAGTGTTGGCGAAGGGACGCAAGAGGACGTACGCGAAATACAGCCCGACGGCCAGGAGCCCGAGGATGAACCAGGTGAGCAGGTTCCGGGAGGAAAACCGCAAGGCCTCCTTGGCAACGGCGGAGGTCGCCTCGATGGCGGCCGTCGTCGCGCTGACGATGGCGACTTTTTCCACATCGGCCAGGCTTTCCGCACCGGCGGAAAGTCCCCCGGCGGGCGGCCGAGGGGTCGCGCCGTCCGCCGGGGCGGAAGGCGTACCGGCCTCCGGGCCGGAAGGATGGGCGAGGTCTTTGTCCACAACAGTCCTTGCGGGAAAAAAAGCGGCTACGCGGCAGGCTTTTTCTCCACTTCCTTGGCTTCATCCCACAGCCGGTTTTTTTCTTCCATGTCCAGGGATGCGAAGTCCCGTCCGGACTCGGCTGCTTTTTCTTCCATATACCTGAAGCGGCTGAGAAAACGCAACGTTGTTTTATGTAAGGCGGCGTTCGCCTTGATGCCTTTGCGTCGGCCCAGCTCCACCAGCGCGAAGAGAAGATCGCCGAATTCATGTTCGGCCCTGTCCGGATCGCCCGTGGCGGCGGCGTCAAGCCACTCCAGCCATTCGGCTTCCACCTGCTGTTCCACGTCGGTGTCGGAATCCCAGGTGAAGGCCGCGCGCGCGGCCTTGGCATGGATACGGTAAGCCTTCAGCAGCGGCGGGAGCGAATCCGGGAGGGAGGCGAAAACGCCGGTTCTTTTTTCGGCCTTTTCCGCTTTTTTTATTGTCTCCCATGTCTGCAAGAGGGCTTCACGGTTCGCGCAGTCCGCTCCCGCGAAGACATGGGGGTGACGGCGGATCATTTTCGCGGCGGCTTCGTCCAGGGCTTCATCCAGGGAAAATTCGCCTTCATGGAGCTTGGCGATGAACAGGAGGAGAAAGAGGACGTCGCCCAGCTCCTCGCGGGTATCCGCCACATGGCCCCGGCGCACGGCGTCGATAAGCTCGAAGGTTTCCTCGGCCAGGTAGTCGCAGAGGGTCTGGGGCGTTTGTTCCTTGTCCCAGGGGCAGCCGGCGGGGCCGATG
>JAJBSY010000293.1 GCA_020861205.1 Deltaproteobacteria bacterium
TTCCGCCACCAGCTCAAAGCCAGAGGGATGAGAGGTTATTCTTCAAGCCTGTTCAAGTCGTGTTCCGAATTTTTGCGGCCGGTCAGCTTGAGGGCGGATCGGACCTCATCAGCAGCAACCAGCAAGGCGTGAAGCCTGGCCAGGTCCGGCCCCATAATTTTCTTATACGGTGCCGGATTAATGGCTTTCATAATTTCACAAAGAATTTTTTCGGATGTATTTGCCATCCAAAAAAATAATTCTTGTCTTTTGATTGAACTGTATTGTCTTTTATTTTTCTGTTCACTCGTTTGTACACAGATGCTGTTTTCTGAATTGTGCAATAAATTTTCCATAGTATTTATTTTCATTGTGCTGGTGCACGAATATTTTTTCTTTATTAATCAGAGTAACGGTTGACAAACATCTTACATTATGGCTAATAATATTTATAACTCGATGCAACGCATCGTTTAGGCATAGCACTCCTTACCCAACGTGCGGCGCATGTTCGCCAAGGGCCTTCCGAACGGCCCTGCCCTCCAAGGGGGGCGAACGAGCCGGCAATGCCGGAGTGGATGCCGCCATCCACGGTTTCGCAAGCGGAGCCAAAGGCGACGGTTGGCCGAATCCTCAAGAGGCAAGCGTAAGAAGGCAAACGCTGCGAGCAAGCTCCCCAAGACCGCAGAGCGGTCAGCCTGGCAGACTTACCATCACTCTTGGCGCGGAAGACGCGCCCCACTTTCCCTTCGACAACTTCGGATATGGAAGACATTCCGAAGCGATACAATCCAATCAAACTTACGGCACTGTGGCCGTACCAGGAGGTATCTGCTTGCGCGGCAGCGTGGACTACCAGATTAACTGCATTTTTAAGGAATCCGGCATCTTCCGGCCGGGAACCAGCCGACATCGCGAAAAGAGCATTGCCCGCTCTTCGCTTAACCGACAGGGCTATGCAGCCACCAGCGAGGCGCTTGCCAGCGCTACCGGCCTTCACTCGTATACCTATGCCCGCGACTGTAAAGATACGTGGCACCGCTTGGGACATTTCGCCAGAGAACGCATGGGCCTCAAGGATATGACCAAGCTCAACGCGGAGCATGTCGAGCACTATCTGCTCAAGCGCATGAAGGACGGCATTTCCTATGCAAGCTGGAAGAAAGAAGCCGCCCACATAGGTAAACTCGACAACGCTCTGCGCGAATTTGTCGGCACAACGTCCAATACAGATTTCGAACTGCCCGGTATCCGGATGGCCGCTCTTGACCCGGAATTGCGCTTCATGGCACGGGAAACTCTTGATAGCAGCAGGAAGACGCTCGGACACTTCGACAACCCCGAAGCCGTGATCACTGGGATGAAATGTGGATCGCAACCTCTGTACGCTCTTGTGGCGCAAGTACAGCTTGAGGGAGGTGCTCGCTGCCGGGAAGCCTGCCTGATTAGCAAAGAGCAGTTGAGCGGCTTGGCGGTTGACCCTCTTACCGGACGGACGCGAGGCCGCATTCTTCTCACGGACACCAAGGGAGGAAAACCGCGAACCATTCAGGTCGGTACGGAATTGTATGCGGAATTGGGGAAGGTGATTGCCGTAGCCGGAAAACTTCACGTCTCCATGGGTTCTTATGCCAAAGCGGTACGAACCGCGGCCCGAGCTTTCGGCGAAACGCTTGGCGGAACGCATGCCTTTCGTTACTGTTTTGCCCGCAGGCGCTACAAGGAACTGACCATGCCGTCTCCGGTCGGTGCCGGATTGACGCATGAGGCCGCCATCCAGCAGGTAAGTTGGGAAATGGGGCATGAGCGGGCCGACATAACCTTGCTGTATTTGCGTTGACCTCATAAATACTCCTCATCTCTGTAGCCGAGCGACGCCACCAGATGCCGCAACATTGGATAGCGGGCATTTGCCTGCTCGAAAAATCGGATTGACGGGCAATGGTCAAGTTTTTTGAACAGCTCTCGATAGGAAAGGCCATCAGGCAATGGGTTACCCAACTCCCAGCCCTCCGGCAAAATTTCAAGCGAGTTAAGGATTGTATGGCCCACACCCAAGTCCCACAGTTTTCCTGAGAGGATCTGAGCTGCAGCACACTCATGGAGGCTAACTCCCGGCCAAATCAATACATTTCTGTGCTTTAAGGGCTGAACGTCCAATTTACGAATGCCTGGGGGCCAGGTCGTTCCGATAACATTCGGGAATAGAGACTCAATGAGTTTTACCTGACTCTCCCGTCTCACAATTACAAAGGTAGTTTCGTGGAACGAAGCTTGAAATTTTGGCTGGTTGTATAGTTGGTATGATGGCGGTGAACCGCCGGCATACCACTGAAGCCGGCCATTTATTTTTCTGAATAAGCTGACGCAAATGCGCTTCACTTTCCTCCCGTATGCTGGGAAATACGCTACGAAAAATAAAAGACGGCCATGAATGTCTATATAGGGCCACAGCTCCAGAGGCTTTCCCAAAACTAGAAAAACTTTTGGAAGAGGAGGGCTAATGAAAGGGGGCGGGCAAATCAGTTCCTTTTTAGGAATCTCGCTCAAGAGTTCGTACTTCTTCTTCGAGGCCAGTTCCTGTTA
>JAJBSY010000205.1 GCA_020861205.1 Deltaproteobacteria bacterium
GGATGAAGGAGCGACCGTTTCAATGCCTTCAAGGCCGTAAAAGGGAGCCGCATACTTGTTGGGCCACGATTT
Organism: Deltaproteobacteria bacterium; assembly: GCA_020861205.1. Taxonomy (GTDB): domain Bacteria; phylum Desulfobacterota; class Desulfovibrionia; order Desulfovibrionales; family Desulfovibrionaceae; genus FLUQ01. Next base: position 73 of record JAJBSY010000205.1, read on the forward strand.
TATTCCGCTCCGGAGACTGTCGCCCGCTACCGCCAGGGGCGCGTAAAGGAGCGGCATCACGGTCAGCGTCTCCCCGGCGTGTTCGCGCAGGACGGCCTTGCGTTTCTCATAGGCCGCCGCGTACCGTTCCGTCTCGCCGCAGACGCCGTCCCAGAGGACGGGGAAAAAATTGCTGTTGCCCGCGACAAGAACGGCGAGAACGAGGACGAGGCTGAGCGGCCTGCCAAGATACCGCAGGTAATCGAGCCGGAGCCATCCCCGGCAGGCAAACAGGGCGAAAAAGACGAACACCGCTGCATACTGGGCGATATTCACCGGTATTTTGCGCACCTCCCCGACGGTTACGTCGCTCATGGCGTGCACGAGCGTCAGGCCGATGGAGTAGGCCGCCATCAGTGCCAGGCACCCGAGGACGATCAACGGCGCGGGCAGCTTCTTCTCCAACGGGGTTTTCCATCCGGGGACAAACCAGGCCGCGGCGAAAACGGCCGCGACATACAGGGGCGTGGCGAAAGCGGGCACAACGGCCGTCCACCATTCCTTGCCCGCGTTCATGATCTGCCCGAGCATAAGGCCGAAGTCCATGCCCCGCTTGGCCTGCCGCCTGAAATTGCCGCGCGCCAGATAGGTGAGCAGGAAACAGACTGCGGCGACCTTGACCAGCAGGAAAAATACCGGCCGGTGGGGGTGGTCGTACAGCCGGGCAAGCTGCCAGGCGGCAAGGGTAATCAGCAGCACCATCAGCGCGCTGTGCTCGTACAGGCCGATCGTCGAGACACAGGAAGCGAGGCAGAAGATTTTCGTCCCCTTCGTCGCAACCGGCCTGTTCCACAAACGGCACAGAGACCACAGGTAGACCAGGGTGCCGCAATATCCCCCGACCAGGCTCATGATTTCCACATGCAGAAACCACTCGTTGACCGTGCCGTGGGCGCTCAAAACGGCGAACAGCAAAAACGTGGCCATGAACGCGGCCTGCGCCCTGCCCGCGTGGCGGCCGAGCTCACGGGCGATGCCGAACAAGCTCAGCCAGGTAAGAGCCAAGAAAGAAAGAAGGAGCACGGTGTAGGAAACCCGATACTCGGCGAAGTCGCCGAGGAACACCGTCAGGAAATGGTGCGCGTACCGCCCGCTCCATTTCCACCACGCACTGGCCATGGCGTGCAGACCGCTCGGCAGGTCGAAAAAAAATTTCGCCTGGAGAGCGTAAGAGAAGTCGTCACCTTCGGGAAAGGCGAAAAAGGCCGTGTATACGAAGGGGATGAGCAGAACAGCAAAAAGCAGGGCCGTGCCGTAACCGAACCCGCGTTGTTCAAGCCGCATAAAAAACTCCCGGGAGACTGTCGCAACAGGGAAAAAGCCTTGTTACGCCTGTATAAAATCGATATATTCTGCCTCGTTGCCGGTAAAAGTCAAGCAACGGCGCCCTCGGGAAGTGCCTCAATTCGACTTCGGACAAGGAAGGCGAGTCCGCGCGAAGTGAAGATACATGAGCTTCGCGCGGCACGAGCCCGGCGAAGTATCAAGCAAATTGAGGCGCTACCCGCAGTTGCTCCCTCCGGCAAAGCGGCGCGGCCGTCCGGGCCAATCCAACCGGCGGCCTCGGAGAATATATGTATTGCCTCCCCCTGGCCGATGATTGCGGCATTTCCGCTTCCAATGTCGAAGCCATCGCGCTGTGCCTTGACGCGGGCGCCCTGCGCGGCGCTTCGATCATGGCATCCGGCGATGCCGCGGCAAAGGCGGCCGAAGACCTCGGCCGCCGCCTGGCGGCCAACCCGACCCTCCGGGCGGGGGCGCATCTGAACCTCCTCGAGGGACGCTGCACGGCCGACCCGAAATCGATCCCGCTCCTCGCGGACGGGTCCGGATTCTTCCGCCACTCCCTCGGAACTCTCTGCCGTACGCTGTATACCATGCGCAATCGGGACAAACACATCCTGATCCATCAGGTTTCGCTTGAATGGCACGCGCAGATTGATGCCATCCACACGGCCCTTAAAACGGCTACCGGATGGGACACGGTGCCGCTGTACCTTGACGGACACCAGCACGTGCACGCCATCCCCGCGCTCCGCCCGGCGCTTGGCGACGTTCTCGGATCGGTACCCGTGATCCACGTACGGGTTCCGGAAGAGCCCCGCTACCGCTGCCCGGCGCCGCCCGTTTTATTCGCGGCCGGTACGCTCCGCCGGGAGCTGCTGGCCTTCTGGGGCCGGTCCCTCCGTAAATTCCTCTCCCGGCGCCGCGTCCCCGCTCCGGATTATTTTATCGGCGCGTTCTGCAGCGGCAATATGACCTTGGAGCGGCTTGCCGCCGGCCTTGCCGCGATTGCCGGCCGTGGGCCCGATGACGCGGTCGTGGAGATCATGACGCATCCGGGCGTGGCGCCGCGCCATCTCACCCCGGTAGGGGCTTCCCGCAAAGAGGCTGTTTTCGCGCGCTTTTACGCGGCCCCTGAACGGGAAACGGAACGGCGTATGCT
>JAJBSY010000059.1 GCA_020861205.1 Deltaproteobacteria bacterium
ACGCTGGGGATGGGGGCCTCGCCCACGACCGGCAGGACGGAGAGAACGCCGGCCCCGGGCCCGGTCACCCTTTCCGTGCCTTCTTCCATCTTGCGTTCAACGTCGAAGGAGTCGCCGTTCACGGTGACCTTGGAAACGTAGGAGACGGAAGGCCAGCCGAGGAGCGCGGCGAGGCGGGGACCCACCTGGCGGGCGTATTCGTCGCTGGAACCTTCGGCGCAGATGACCACGTCCACATCGCCCACGGACTTGATCATGCCGGCGAGCACCTTGGAGGTGGTGGTGCTGTCGGCTTCGCCCATCACGGCGTCGTCAAGGTAGTAGACGGCGTCGGGTCCGCGGGACAGGGCGTCCTTCGCGGAAGCGGCCGAGGAGGTGCCGCAGGTCACGCCGACGAATTCGGCGCCGGTGGCGGCCTTCACCTGCACGCCGCACTCGATCCCGTTACGGTCGTATTCGCTGATCTGCGGCTTGCATTTTTCCATATCCAGTTCATGGGTCTTGTCATTGACGCGGATATCCGCATCGGAAAGAACCCACTTGTAACAAACGGCAATCTTTTTCATGGATTCCTCGTTACAGCCGCGAACGCTCGCGGCGCTAGGGTTTATCAACGCTAAGGCCGGGCCGCCGCCCGGAGGGCGGCGGCTTGGTTCCACATTACTTCAGCAGGTTGGCGGCGATGACGATGCGCTGCACTTCGCTGGTGCCTTCATAGATTTCCGTGATCTTCGCGTCGCGCATGTAGCGTTCAACCGGGTAGGACTTGGTGTAGCCGAGGCCGCCGTGCACCTGCACGGCCTTGGTGGTGACCCACATGGCGGCTTCCGCGGCGGATACCTTGGCCATGGCCGATTCCTTGGAGTATTTGACGCCGGCGTCTTTCATGGCGGCGGCGTGGCGGACCATCTGGCGGGCGCATTCGGTGCGGGTCGCCATGTCGGCCAGCATCCACTGGAGGCCCTGGTTGGCGGCGATAGGCTTGCCGAACTGGACGCGTTCCTTGGCGTAGTCAACGGCCGCGTCCAACGCGCCCTGGGCGATGCCGACGGCCTGGGACGCGATGCCGATGCGGCCGCCGTCCAGGGTGTGCATGGCGATTTTGAAGCCGTCGCCTTCGCTGCCCAGCAGGTTTTCCTTGGGAACTTCGCAGTTCTTCATGATGATTTCGGTGGTGGAGGAAGCGCAGATGCCCATCTTGTCCTCGGTCTGGCCGATGGAGAAGCCGGGGAAGCCCTTTTCCACGATGAAGGCGGAGATGCCTTTGTTGCCCTTGCTTTTGTCGGTCATCGCGAAGACCACGAAGGTTTCGGCATAGCCGCCGTTGGTGATGAAGACCTTGGCGCCGTCAAGGATGTACTTGTCGCCCTGCAGGGTCGCGGTGGTCTTCTGGGCGGAGGCGTCGGTGCCCGCGCCGGCTTCGGTCAGGCCGAAAGCGCCCAGCTTGCGTCCGGAGGCGAGATCCGGGAGATATTTCTTTTTCTGCTCGTCGGTGCCGAAGGACTTGATCGGGGAAATGCACAGGGAAATGTGGGCGGACAGGATGACCCCGTGGGACGCGCACACGCGGGAAAGCTCTTCCACCGCGATGGAGTAGCTGGTGTAATCGCCTTCGCTCCCTTCATATTCCTCGGGCACGGTCAGGCCGAGCAGGCCCAATTCCGCCATGCGGGCCACGGTCGCCGTGGGGAATTCATGGGTTTTGTCGATTTCGGCGGCGATGGGGGCTACTTCTTCGGTCGCGAATTCGCGGACCATGCTCTGGATAAGTTCTTGGTCTTCGGTCAACATGCTCATGGATGATCTCCAAAACGTTAGGGTTTATAGCTGTCCAAGTTACCGGGTATTTAAATGGTCACCTTGAAGCCGTACACATCGCGGGCTTCACGGGCGAGTTCCTCGCGAAATCCCGGGGCGGCGATGTTGATGAGCGCCGTCGCCCGCTGGTTGGTCGTTTTGCCCCAGAGATAGGCCGTGCCGTACTCGGTGACGATGTAATCCACGTCGTTCCGGGTGGTGGTAATGGCTTGCCCCGGCGGAAAAACCCCGCAGATGCGGGAAATTTTGCCGCCCGCAGCGGTGGCGGGCATGGCGATGATGCTGAATCCTCCCTGCGAGAACCTGGCGCCGCGCACGAAATCGACCTGGCCGCCAACGGCGGAAAATTGCCGCGTGCCGATGGATTCGGCGGCCACCTGCCCCAGAAGGTCCACGGACATGGCGGAGTTGATGGCGATCAGGTTGTCGTGGCGCCCGATGACGCGCGCGTCATCGACGTAGTCCACTGGGTAACTTTCTATCATGGGGTTGCGGTCGAGCCAAGTGTAGAAGTGCGATGTTCCCATGGCGAAGGAGATGACGATTTTTCCCTGGTGGATGGTTTTGCGCGAGCCGTTGATGACGCCTTTCTCCACCAGGCGCATGGCGCCGTCGGAGATCATTTCGGAATGGACGCCGAGATCACGCTTGCCGTCGAGGGCGGCGAGCACCGCATCGGGTATGGAACAGATACCTAGTTGAAGGAAGTCGCCGTCCTGGCTAAGGTTCTCGATCTTT